>USSR01000151.1 GCA_900557355.1 uncultured Bacteroides sp. | reverse complement strand
ACATTTTCTTCAATATCCTTCCGAATAACAAACCAGGGACCGCCACTCAGCCCCAGACCTTTACGCTGCCCGATAGTATGAAACCAATATCCGCGATGCGTACCAATCTTCTTACCGCTTTCCCACTCCACAATGTCCCCTTCACGCTCGCCAAGGAAACGGCGGACAAAGTCATTATAGTTAATCTTGCCCAGAAAGCAGATGCCCTGGCTGTCACGGCGGCGGGCAGTGGGCAATCCTGCCGTACGGGCAATGTCCCGTACTTCCTGTTTCATCAGCCCACCCAGGGGAAACATTAGTTTGGAAACTTGCAGGTAATCAATCTGGGCAAGGAAATCGGTTTGGTCTTTTACCGGGTCTACGGCTGTACCCAGCCATATCTTCCCGTCTTTACTGACGGTAGTGGCATAATGTCCGGTAGCGGTAAAGTCAAATTCCTTCCCTACCTTCTGCTCGAAACAGCCGAATTTGATGAACCGGTTGCACATCACATCAGGATTGGGAGTCAAGCCGCGACGGATTTTATCAATAGCGTATGCAGCCACCTGTTCCCAATATTCATTCTGCAAATCTATCATCTCCAAAGGCAAGCCATAACGGCGGGCAACAGCCGAAGCCATCTCCCAATCTTCTTCGGCCGAACAATCCATAAATTCGGCACCGTCCATTCCTATCTTAATGTAAAAGAGGGACGGACGGTAACCTTGTTCACAAAGAAGGTGTACGACAACAGAACTGTCGACACCTCCTGATAATAAAACAGCAATATTCATTTAGTTAAGGAGTAGTTATTGTTCTTTCAAATTTTATCTAATGCCTGAGACAAGTCGTCCAGCAAATCGGCAATGTGTTCCGTGCCGATGGACAGACGGATAGTTCCCGGCTTGATACCTTGTTCTTCCAGTTCCTGCTCATTCAGTTGCGAATGGGTGGTGGTAGCGGGATGAATGACGAGAGACTTGACATCCGCCACATTCGCCAGAAGCGAGAATATCTGCAAGTTATCAATAAAAGTATGCGCCTCTTTCACTCCGCCCTTCACTTCAAAAGTAAAGATAGAACCGGCACCATTGGGGAAATACTTCTCATACAAAGCATGGTCCGGATGTTCCGGCAATGACGGATGATTGACCGCCGCCACTTTGGGATGCTTCTTCAGGAAATCAACCACCTTCAAGGCATTCTCCACATGACGTTCCACACGGAGGGACAGCGTTTCCAGTCCCTGCAACAGAATGAATGCGTTGAACGGGCTAATAGTAGCCCCCGTGTCACGAAGCAGTACGGCGCGGATACGTGTGACATAAGCCGCAGGCCCCGCAGCATCCGTAAACCGTACGCCATGATAACAAGGTTCCGGTTCCGTGAGTTGGGGAAACTTGCCCGAAGCCACCCAGTCGAACTTACCGCTATCCACAATCACACCGCCCAATGACGTGCCATGACCGCCGATGAACTTCGTAGCGGAGTGGACTACGATATCCGCCCCGTGCTCTATGGGACGTATCAGGTAAGGAGTACCGAACGTATTATCAATAATCAATGGAATCCGGTGGCGATGGGCAATTTCGGCAATGGCATCAATATCAATGATATTGGAATTGGGATTGCCCAGGGTTTCGATAAATACGGCTTTCGTATTCTCCTGTATCGCATTCTCAAAGTTTGAAAGCTCCGTAGGGTCTACAAAAGTGGTAGTCACTCCGTAGGCCGGCAAAGTATGCGCCAACAGATTATAGGTACCTCCGTAGATGGTCTTGGCTGAGACAATATGATCTCCGGCACGGGTGATATTCTCAAAAGCATAAGTAACGGCAGCAGCTCCTGAAGCAACCGCCAATGCAGCAACGCCACCTTCCAGTGCAGCCACACGAGCCTCAAACACGCCTTGTGTGGAGTTTGTCAGCCGACCGTAAATATTACCCGCATCTTGCAGACCGAAGCGTGCGGCAGCATGGGCTGAGTCACGGAATACGTATGAAGTAGTTTGGTAAATGGGCACGGCGCGCGCATCGGTAGCCGGGTCGGGCTGTTCTTGTCCTACATGGAGTTGAAGCGTCTCAAAATGCAATTTCTTTGTTTCCATTGTCTTTGTATTTTTAGGATTAATTGATTGAGCGCAAAGATAATGGGATGTCCTGATATGGGCAATGACATAAGATAGGGAATTTTATACCACATTTATGGTAGATAAACAAACTATTCGCTAAATTTGCAACGAAAACCAAACGATAGATACAGATGAGAAGAAGGAATATACAGCTTTTCCTACTATTGGGAGTCCTCGCAATGACAAGTTTATTCTCTTGTGGAGTAGACCGTTGGCCGGAATATTACAAATGGACCGGGCGTGATCTATGGATAGACAGCGTCATGAGAGAAGAATATCTGTGGTTTGAAGACATCCCCAACACAAAGGACCTGAACTACTTCCTTGAACCAGATGCTTTTTTGAAGAAAATAATATCCCCACTCGATAAAGGATACTCCAGCGTAGATACGCTGTATGCTACCCCATTGCCAAGTTATGGTTTCGACTATACGCTGTATAGTATAGTTGGTAATGACACTGCTTTTAATGCGCTGATTACTTATGTAATACCCGGTTCTCCTGCCGCCGAAGTTGGTTTAAAACGGGGTGAGTGGATTATGAAAGTCAACGATGACTTTATCACCAAGAAAACTGAAGAATTATTGAAAGAAGGTGAAAGCCGGAAGTTATTAATGGGAGAATATAGTGCACAGGAAAATGAAGCAGGGGAAACAGAAGGTGTCATTACTTCCTATGGTGAAGCCAACCTACCCGCTTCCCGCCCCGTGGAAGACGTTACGATACCCGCCTATGATGTTCTCACCGGTGGTGTAGGTTATCTGGCATACAATAGTTTCAGTGCAGAAGATAATAGTGAATTGCTTCGACTCTCCCAATACTATAAAGAGAACAATGTGAAAGAGTTTGTTCTCGACTTACGCTACAATGCCGGTGGAGCAATGGATTGTGTACAACTTCTGGCAACGATATTAGCACCTGCAGATAAATTAGGCAGTACCCTCGCTTCACTGGAATACAGTCAAAAGCAGATGTCCAAAGACCGGGAACTCACTTTCGACAACCAGCTTTTGCAAGGAGGTAACAATTTAAATCTATCGAAAGTATATATCCTGACAAGCAGTACTACTGCAGGCGCCGCAGAAATGCTGATCAACTGCCTGAAGCCTTATATGACCGTAGTACTTGTGGGTGCCACAACTAAGGGAGAAAACGTAGCAACAGCCAGTTTCTCCAGTGATAAGTTCCAGTGGATTCTTCGCCCCGTTGTATGCGAGGTATTCAATTCCGAAGGCAAGGCTGATTATTCCACTGGCTTTACTGCAGACTATGCAGTCAATTCCCTACAAGACTTTGCAAAAGTACTGCCCTTAGGTAATCCTAATGAAGAAATGTTGAGTGCAGCATTAGGAATTATCGACGGCAGCATCGTACTTCCGGAACCGGAGCCAGAACCGGAGCCCGAAACCCAAATGAAGGCGGTGAAAAGTGTGAAAGTAAAACGCACCTTCCGCAACGGTCTTATCGTTAAATAAACCAGAATGAAGAAAAATATTCTCATAGCATTGCTATTCATAGGAGGATTGACGGCTTGTAATGATAGTGATAACGAACAACCGGAAAATTTAGAATCCGTAAATATCTTTGTCTGTAGTGACGAATTAGCAATACCAAATGCCCTTGGATATCCTGTAACTAATTTCTCACAAATAAAATTATCGGAGATTAAGACAGGAGACGCACAGCCGGTTACTCTCACTCAAACTTATGACTATGAAGCTGGTCGGATAGCAAGCTTTACATCTCTACAGAAGTTTGCAGCCGGAGGAGAATCCTTTGAAATAGAGAACATTACCGATGTTGTTTATGAAGATCACAAAGTAATAGTTACAGATGAAATCAACAATGTATCTACATATACACTGAATGATAAAGGATATGCCGTAAGTTGTGTACGTCAGGAAATGGATGGGAAAGTACGCTCTTACACATTCAGTTATCTCACCAATACAGCCGGAAAATATTTTCTTAAGAACATAACAGAAACACTGAATGGAGATCGAATTTATTCCACAATCAATATTGATTATAACAATTATAGAGCATTACGCATCACCCAGCAGATTGATGTTTATGAGCAAACGTATATAGCCAGCACACCTGCTGATAATGAAATTGCCAACACGTCAGAGATTCCATATCTATTCTTGACAGATCTATATCCCCTTTCATTCCACTCGGTAGCCATTTACGGGAAGTTCTTGGGAGATGCATACAATACTCTGATTACTAACCTCAGACCCGAAGATAACAGTGAAAGTAACGAAACCACGACTTATAAATATAAATTCGACGGACGAGGTATCGTTACTTCCTGTGATGAGGTGACCAAGAGTTACGGAGACAACTACGAGCGTACCATAAAGTACACAATCGAATAAATTGAAATATTATTTCCTGAAGAATTTATCAAAGAAAAGAATTTGGTAATCAATAGAGTTATTCCAGTATTGCCCGTTATGTGCACCAGGACGAGTAATAAAGTCATGACTAATATTCTTTTCCAATAAAGCTTTATGCAATGCTTTATTTACTTCCAGGAAGAAATCTTTTTCGCCACAATCGATAATTAATGCCAAATCACCATCTGTAATCTTATCAATCTGGGTAATGACAGTGTGCTGGTCCCATAAAGCGCTGTCGGCCTCGTATTCACCGAGTTGTTTGCTCATCTCCCAATTCTTCGGGAATGGGCGGATATCCACTCCACCACTGGTACTTCCTCCGGCACCAAATACATCTTTATGACGGATTGCAAGCCACAAAGCACCATGACCACCCATGCTCAATCCGGTAATGGCCCTTCCTTTTTTCTCCGGAATTGTGGAATAGTTTTTATCTGTATAATTCACCAGTTCTGAAGCTACAAAAGTTTCATAGCGGTAAGCCGGATTCTTAGGACTATCCCAGTACCAACTGTTTTTACCATCAGGACATACAAAAATGATTCCTTTTTCATCTGCAATCTTAGGTAACTCCGGCTTAATACCTATCCAGGTACGTGCATTCCCACCATAACCATGCAACAGATAAACGACCGGGCAAGCCTCAGCTTTCTCTCCCAATGCTTTATCAGGAAGTACATACACTACCTGTACCTCCTTATTCATGGAGGGACTTTTCACCATAATAGTATCTACTCGTGCAGCCTGTGTGGCAACAACCGAAAACAGTAATAGAACACTGAATAAAATTTGTTTTCTTTTCATGTCTTTCATTCTTTAATAATCTCTATAAATAGGCAGCAATATTAGTAATAAAATTCAAAAAATTAGTAAGTTTGCAACATAAACTATTCGTAACCTATATGGAATTTATAATTATTCTATTTTTATTAGTGTTGAACGGCGTCTTTGCCATGTATGAAATAGCATTGGTGTCGTCCAGCAAAGCACGACTTGAAACCCTTGCAGGAAAGGGAAACAAAAGAGCCAAAGGAGTATTGAAACAGTTAGAAGAACCCGAGAAATTTCTTTCTACCATCCAAATCGGCATCACGCTCATCGGTATTGTATCCGGTGCTTTCGGTGGTGTAGCCATTGCCGACAATGTAGCACCATTATTCGCCTCCATTCCTGGGGCCGCCCCCTATGCAAAAGACCTTGCCATGATTACAACAGTGGCAATCATTACGTACCTCTCACTCATCATTGGTGAATTGGTGCCCAAATCCATAGCACTGAGTAATCCGGAGCGATATGCAACTCTACTGAGTCCGGTCATGATTTTACTGACCAAAGTATCTTATCCGTTCGTCTGCCTGCTCAGTTTCTCAACCCAAATAGTGAATAAACTAATCGGATTGAACAATGGAGAAGAACGTCCCATGACACAGGAAGAATTGAAAATGATTCTGCATCAAAGTTCAGAACAGGGTGTTATCGATAAGGAGGAAACAGAAATGTTACGGGATGTATTCCGCTTCTCAGATAAGCGGGCCAATGAATTGATGACTTACCGCCGCGATCTTGTCGTACTATATCCCACATACACACGTGATGAGGTACTACACATTATCCACGAACAACATTTCAGCAAATATTTGTTGGTAGAGAAAGGAAAAGATGATATTATCGGAGTAGTGTCCGTCAAGGATATTATTTTGATGTTAGGCAATGATCACCCTTTCGATTTACGTGGTATTGCCCGCCCTCCCCTGTTTATTCCGGAAAGTTTATATGCCAAGAAAGTTTTAGAGCTATTTAAGAAGAACAAAAATAAGTTCGGAATTGTTGTAGACGAGTATGGTAATACAGCCGGCATTATCACCTTGCACGATTTGACGGAAAGTATCTTCGGAGACATTCTTGAAGAGAACGAAACAGAAGAAGAAGAAATCGTCACACGGCAAGATGGCTCGATGCTCGTAGAAGCTTCTATGAATATAGATGATTTTATGGAAGAGATGGGCATCCTGAGTTATGATGATCTGAAGGTGGAAGACTTTACCACACTAAGCGGTCTCGCCATGTTCCTCATCGGGCGGGTACCTAAAGCAGGAGACTTGTTCAACTACAAGAACCTACAGTTTGAAGTTGTGGACATGGATCGTGGACGAGTGGATAAACTACTCGTTATCAAAAAAGAAGAGGAAGAATAGTGTGAATTTGCATTATATATTAACTTAAACCATTAAAGCAATGAAAAAAGTAATGATGATTGCAGCCATCGCAGCTGCATTGGTATCCTGCCAATCAAAAGGAACCCAGAACAATGATTCCACCGTAGATGAAGGAGTGTTGACAGTTGCCGGGAATGATTCTTCTGCCGTAGCCGTATACGAAGGTCTTCTTCCTGCTGCCGACGGCCCGGGTATCCAATACGTATTGAGCGTGGACAGTGTAGGTCCTGACGGAGAAAGTGGTTATACTTTGGTTACGACTTATCTGGATGCGGAAGGTCAAGGAAAAAATAAGAGCTTTACTTCCAAAGGCAAGAAGCAAGTCATCAAGAAAACAGTAGATAACAAACAGAAGACAGCCTACAAACTGACACCGAATGATGGTGACGCTCCCGTCTACTTTGTAGTAGTGAACGATACCACTTTACGTTTGGTTAACGATAGTCTGCAAGAAGCTGTCAGCGACCTAAACTACGATATTATTCAAGTGAAGAAATAATCAGCAAGTAAAAAATATCCCCTTGCTTTATGCAAGGGGATATTTTTTATCTCATTAAGTAACACTAAAAAATAACCTGGTATAAATGGGCATTTTATTTTTCCGGTTAGAGAAATATTTTTTCCCAATAGGAGAAAAATAATTTAGTAATAAACTAATAATAAATTGGAAGATAAACCGACATTTATATACCAAGTTCTTCTTTTACGATTATTAAAGCATTACTAAAATTAGAAAACCTTATTTTATTTCTTAGCTGCCGGAGAAGAATATCTTGCGTTCAATCCTTCTACGATTTCTTTCGTAATGTTATAGATGCTGTCAGCGTACAACAGATTGTCGAAACCTGTATTACTGATAATCATACTGTATCCTTTTGTCTTATTATACTCTTTCAGGAAAGCATTGATAGAATCACGCAATTGCAGGCTATTCTTTTCGTTTTCGCTCATCAACTCTGATTGCAGTTTGTTGCTCAAAGTCTGCAAATCCTGTTCCAGCTTGGCGATGCGGTTGTACTCCTGCTGTGCTCTTTCCGGAGACAGATAAGCATTATTCTGATACTTCGTCTGGAAATCCTGTTTCTGCTTATCCAATTCACGAGCTTTCTGGTTCAGCGTCAAACGAACATTTTCACTCTTCTTTACCATACCTTCATTCAGGTCGATGCAGAAATTATATTGTGCCAGAAGCGTGTCTATTTCAACATAAGCAATCTTCATTCCAGTAAGTTCACCTGAAGCTTGGCCTGACGTAGTTGCCGTTTGATTTTCAGCTTTACCTGTACATTGAGAAAATAAAACGATAAGTGCAAGGGCAGCCAAACCGTTTACGAGGTAGTTCAATCTCTTCATAACTTGTAAAAAATATAGTTTTAAAATTATTAATTCATACTATCATTTAAGGCTTTCTCCAGTTCATCAATAGAAAAACGCGGCTTTTTCTGTGCTTCCCTGTCTTGCGATTGGGCACACCCAATACCTCTCTCCCGCATTGCTTTATTACCGCTGACGTGCCCGTTAGGGAACTTTCCGCCTTTCACAAAAAAGACTTTTACACCTAATAATGCAATGCAAATAGCAACTATTAACAAACTTATCAATACTGTATCGAGCATTTCTACTATTTTTGTAACACGAAAACAGACTGCATTTCAGCAAAATGAAAATAAAATTTTCTTTTGCATTCAATTTGCTCTATTTTTGTGGGTGCAAATATAGGGCTTTGTATGGACTAACCCGCTTTTTTTACCATAAAAAAAGAGAAGCGGTTATAAAATAGCCAATTGATTTAACCATATTTAGCAATAAGAGGTTAAATACGAACATTCATAAAGGAATTAATATGGAAAAGAATGAACTGAAACCGGCAGGCGTTTTTCATTATTTCGATGAAATCTGCCAAGTGCCGCGTCCTTCAAAGAAGGAAGAGAAAATGATTGCTTATCTGAAAGCATTCGGTGAGAAACATAAGTTGGAAACGCTGGTGGACGAAGCCGGCAACGTCCTCATCAAAAAGCCCGCTACACCGGGCATGGAGAATCGTAAAACCGTTGTACTGCAATCTCACATCGACATGGTGTGCGAAAAGAACAACGATGTACAGCATGATTTCCTCACCGACCCGATAGAGACTGTGATTGAAGGTGAATGGATGAAAGCCAAAGGTACAACACTGGGAGCCGACAACGGTATCGGTGTAGCTACCGAACTGGCTATCCTTGCTGATGACAGTATTCAGCACGGACCTCTGGAATGCCTGTTTACAGTGGACGAAGAAACCGGATTGACCGGTGCTTTTGCCCTGAAAGAAGGTTTCATGAACGGGGATATTTTGCTGAACCTCGACTCGGAAGATGAAGGTGAACTCTTTATCGGCTGTGCAGGAGGAATCGACTCCGTTGCAGAGTTTACATATAAAGAGGTGGATGTACCTGCCGGATATTTCTGTTGCAAGGTACAAGTGAAAGGTTTAAAAGGCGGACATTCCGGTGGAGATATCCATCTGGGGCTTGGCAATGCCAATAAGATACTGAACCGCTTCCTGAGCCAGACTTTCCGGAAGTACGATATGTACCTGTGCGAAATCGATGGTGGTAATCTGCGCAATGCCATCGCTCGCGAAGCACACGCCATTATCGCTATACCGGAAGACAATAAACATGATCTGCGTGCCGACCTGAATATATTCGCAGCCGAAGTACAGGCCGAGTATGCCGTAGTCGATCCGACCCTGCAGCTCGTTTTAGAATCGGAAAATGCTTGTGCGAAAGCTATCGATAAAGATACCACCAAACGTTTGCTGCAAAGCCTCTATGCTTGTCCCCACGGAGTTTATGCTATGAGTCAGGACATCCCCGGACTGGTGGAAACTTCTACCAATCTGGCATCTGTCAAGATGAAGCCGGACAATGTGATTCGCATCGAAACCAGCCAGCGCAGTTCTACCGCCTCTTCCAAACAAGACATCGCCACTATGGTACGTACCGTATTCGATATGAGTGGAGCCAAAGTTAGTTTCGGTGACGGCTATCCGGGTTGGAAGCCCAACCCTCACTCCGAAATACTGGAAATTGCAGTCGAATCTTACAAACGTTTATTCGGTATAGATGCTAAAGTGAAAGCAATTCATGCCGGACTGGAATGCGGTCTGTTCCTCGATAAGTATCCTTCACTGGATATGATATCCTTTGGTCCGACTTTGCAAGGCGTACATTCCCCCGATGAACGGATGCTGATTCCTACAGTGGATAAATTCTGGAAACACTTGAGGGAGATTCTGGCTAATGTTCCCGTAAAGAAGTAACTTACATCCCTTATTCCTATTATATGGATAATTAAGGAAGAGTAACATAAGATGCCACCTTTTGCTGCAAAAGATGGCATCTTTTGCATAACAGCTTATAGAGATGTAATTCCTATATACCATTACGCTATCAGGGTGGTAAGATAAAACCAAAGGATATAATAAAACCACTCAAACCCCGTTATTTAGTAAAACCCGATAACGGTATGAAATTAAAAGCTCTATACCTCATATATCTATTCCCTATTTTCTTCCTGTTGTCCTTCAATGCTTGTGACGACATGGACGATTATTCGTCCGACCCGAAGCATACACTTTGTTTCTCGCAAGATACGCTATGCATGGATACCGTTCTCACCGGTATTCCCACATCCACCCGTCAACTGAAAGTATACAATCCGAATAAGAAAGCATTGTTAATATCTTCCATAGTCCTTGCCGATGCCGGGAAATCCGGTTTTCGCATCAATGTGGATGGCATAAAGGGAAATCAATTCTCCGATATAGAAATTGCAGGCGAAGACAGCCTGTATATTTTTGTAGAAGCGACCCTGCCTCAGCAAGGCAATGCCGACATCAGGCTTATAAAAGACTCCATTCTTTTTCAACTGAATGGCATCCGGCAAGAAGTAAAATTGCGGGTATATGCACAAGACGCTTTTACTTTCCGGGGAAAAGTAATTGAAAAAGATACCTTGATTACATCCCAACGTCCGATACTGATTTATGACAGTATCAGTATTGCCCCGGATGTACACTTAACACTCGCGGCAGGCACCCGCTTGTATTTCCACGGCAAGGCAGGAATGCAGATACACGGACGCCTGTCAGCAGAAGGTACCCTTTCCGCTCCGGTTATTTTCCGGGGAGATCGTACAGACCGGATGTTCCCCTATCTTCCTTATGACCGGTTACCGGGACAATGGGGAGGCTTACGTTTTTACAAAACCAGCTATGAGAATCATCTGGTTTATGCAGATATTCACGGTGGTAGTTTCGGCATTCGTTGCGATTCTTCGATGACAGACCGCAGGAAGTTGACATTGGAATCCTCTCTCATACGACAAGTATCGGGCAATGGACTGGAGTTGACATCGTGTCAGGTAGTGGTAGGAAACAGTGAGATCAGTAATGCGGGAGAAAACTGCGTCAGCCTGTTAGGGGGAGATTATACATTTACCCACTGTACACTGGCAAATTACTTTAGTTGGAATGTACGGAAAGGGGTGGCATTGCAAGTGCGGAATGAACTGGATGATACTGCATATCCGCTTTCATCGGCTATTTTCCGTAATTGTATTATTGCGGGTTCGGGCACGGACGAAATTAACGGAGGACGCTCTAAAAATGAGAATATAGCTTTCAATTATTACTTCTCACACTGCCTCATCAACTCGATAGAAGAAGAGAATGACAAGATAGTCAATGTTATCTGGGAGAAGGATGATAATTTCATGCTGATGGATAACCATACACAGGAATACAATTTTAATCTTGGTGAAAAATCCAAAGCCATTAATTGGGGAAGAAAAGAAGATGCAAACACCTACCCTATTGACAGAAATGGACACTCCCGCCTACAGGATGTAGCACCGGATGCAGGATGTTATGAATCTATGATCTTACCATCATACTAAAAATGGTTCTCAATGAACATTAAACTATATATTACTTTTTCATTTCTGTTCGCTCCTTTTGTCTTCCTTTGCGGACAAACGAAAAAAGACACCCTCTCTTTTCGCGTTGTCAGTTATAATGTTGAAAACTTATTCGACTACCGCCACGATACGCTAA
>USSR01000150.1 GCA_900557355.1 uncultured Bacteroides sp. | reverse complement strand
TATATGCTGATTGTCTGGAAACTCGTGCCGGAGACTACAGGGAAGTCGCTGGAAGAGATTGAAAGATATTGGACCCGTTCGGAATAAATATAAAACAGACCTTAATAACAATAAACTAACATTTTATAAATATGGATAGTAAGAATAACATTGGTCATTCAGCAGACATCTCTTTAACTGCTGAATTACCCATACCAATCTATAATGGAAATACGATTATGGATTTCAAAAAACTGGCAAGTCTGTACAAGGATGAGCTCCTGGACAACGTCCTTCCTTTCTGGCTTGAACATTCACAAGACCATGAGTTTGGTGGTTACTTCACCTGTCTGGACCGTGAAGGAAAAGTATTCGATACGGATAAGTTTATTTGGCTGCAAAGTCGTGAGGTATGGATGTTCTCCATGCTTTACAATAAAGTGGAAAATCGCCAAGAATGGTTGGACTGCGCCATTCAGGGTGGCGAATTCCTAAAAAAATATGGACATGACGGCAATTATAACTGGTATTTTTCCCTTGACCGTTCGGGTAGACCATTGGTAGAACCGTACAATATCTTTTCATATACATTTGCTACCATGGCTTTCGGTCAGCTAAGTCTTGCCACCGGCAATCAGGAATATGCAGACATTGCCAGGAAAACCTTCGATATCATCCTGTCTAAAGTGGATAATCCGAAAGGCAAATGGAACAAGCTTCATCCGGGTACTCGCAATTTGAAGAACTTTGCCTTGCCGATGATCCTTTGTAACCTGGCTCTGGAAATAGAACATCTTTTAGATGAAAGTTATCTAAAAGAAACAATGGAAACTTGTATCCATGAAGTAATGGAAGTTTTTTACCGTCCTGAACTTGGAGGTATCATTGTTGAAAATGTAGATGTAGACGGTAGTCTGGTTGACTGCTTTGAAGGTCGTCAGATAACTCCGGGACATGCTATTGAAGCGATGTGGTTTATCATGGATCTGGGCAAACGCCTGAACCGTCCTGAATTGATAGAGAAAGCCAAAGATACCACCCTTACAATGCTTAATTATGGCTGGGATAAGGAGTATGGAGGTATCTACTATTTCATGGACCGTAACGGTTGTCCACCTCAACAACTGGAGTGGGATCAGAAACTCTGGTGGGTGCATATTGAGACTTTGATATCTCTATTAAAAGGTTATCAGTTAACGGGAGATCAAAAATGCCTGGAATGGTTTGAGAAAGTACATGACTATACATGGACACATTTCAAAGATCCCGAATATCCTGAATGGTTTGGTTATCTGAACCGCAGAGGAGAAGTTTTGCTTCCACTCAAAGGAGGAAAATGGAAAGGATGTTTCCATGTACCAAGAGGACTGTTTCAGTGCTGGAAAACATTAGAAGAAATAAAACTATAAACACTAATAAATAATATGCTTAACAAAAATCTTATTTTATCCATTCTACTATTATTTACCACATATTCTTTTGCTGGAAATATCAATAAGGAAAAGCCAAAATATCTTTGGTTTGATGCTGAAGCCAATTTTGAACGCTTTAGTTCAAAAGATTCCATTTCATACTATTTGGAAAAAGCAAAAGACGTGGGATTTAATCAGGTTGTAGTAGATGTAAAGCCCATTTATGGAGAAGTTTTATATAAAAGTAAAATACTTCCTCCACTTACTACAGTCCATAATAAGGTCATCGAACGTGATTGGGATTATTTACAATATTTTATAGACGAAGCTCATCGTCTAGGGCTAAAAGTCACTGTTTCTACGGCTGTATTTACTGCTGGACATCCCGCTACCTGTGAGGGGCTGGTCTATGAAGACAAACGATGGAACGGAAAAACATGTTTAGAGTATATGTCTAATAATAAAATGCTCGATATTAGAGATGATAAGCAAAAGGTAGGAGCCTTTTTGAATCCTGTTCGCAAAGATGTTCGTAACTTTGCATTAAGTATTATACGCGAAATCGTAAAGAACTATGATATAGATGCATACGCACTAGACTATTGCCGATATCCTGCTGATAATAGTGATTTTTCTAATGAAACTCGTAAAGCTTTTGAGAACTATTTAGGGAAAAAGATTAAGAACTTTCCAGAAGATATATTTAGCTGGAATACAGATGGGAGCAAAAGACCGGGAATTTATTTTAAAGAATGGTGGGCTTTCCGTGCTAATGTAATTTCCAGTTTTGTAAAAGAGGTCCGTGAAAATATTCATAGTATAAATAAAAATGTAAAATTGGAATATTGGGCTGCTTCATGGATTCATGCAATTTATGGACAAGGTCAAAATTGGGCTAGTCCCAAATCTGATTTTTCTCTCAATTATGCATGGGGATCAAAAGCCTATAATGAAACAGGATTTGCACCTTATTTAGATACTTTTCTATGCGGAACATATCTAGAAAAAATCTATGGAATGGATGATCCTGAATCTATCGAATTTGGTATAGAGCGTGCAAAAAAAATAATTAATGGAGACTGTAAGGTATTGGGTACCATCTATGCTCTAAATCATCAAACTAACATAGCAGATGCTGTAAAAGTGTGTTTAACAAAATCTGAAGGATTGATGGTGTTTGATATTGTACAAGTTATTGAGATGAATTTGTGGGATGGAATAAAGACAGGTATCAAATATGCTGAAGTACAAAAATAAAGAAGAATAATCACTTTTTGTTTTATTAATACTAATATTTATATGAAAAAACAATTAACATGGAGTATAAGGTTCACAACCTTATTATTATGTCTGTTTTCCGTATTATGTATTCGGGCGCAACAAGCCTCGAATGTGAAAGGAACAGTGTTGGATTCTAATAATGAACCACTAATCGGTGCTACAGTCAGTGTAAAGGGAAATCCATCTCATGGATCTATAACTGACATTGACGGAAATTTCAACCTTCAGGTTCAAAATTCCCAAGGAACGCTAGTTGTATCTTATGTAGGGTATTTGACTCAGGAAATACCTCTTCAAGGTCGCTTGAACTTAGTGATAAAAATGAAAGAAGACGCTCAAACTTTAGATGAAGTCGTTGTAGTCGGCTACGGAAGTCAAAAACGTGGACATTTGACTAGCGCAGTATCATCAATAAACGCCAAAGAATTAATGAAAGCACCAATGCAAAATGTCTCAAATTTGCTTACTGGTAAAATTTCAGGTTTGACAAGTATCCAAGCGTCAGGTAAGCCAGGTGATGATGGAACAACTTTATATGTACGTGGCTTGAATTCATTTAGTAATAATGGTCCTATGGTTATTGTAGATGGTGTAGCGCGTCCTATGGACTATGTAAATCCCAATGACATTGCTAGTATTTCTATTTTGAAAGATGCAGCTGCTTCAATTTATGGTGTACAAGGAGCAAATGGAGTTATCCTGATTACAACAAAAAACGGTGGAGAAGGTCCAGCTAAGATTTCATATGATGGTTCTGTTACAATAACTCAAAATACAGCAATGCCTGAATTTTTAAATGCTAGAGACTATATGTATTGGCATAATAAAGCACGTGAAATGGATAATCTCACTCCATTATGGACTGCCGATATTCAAAATAAGGTATTAAGTAATGATCCTAACAGTATTTGGGGAGAAACTGATTGGCTGGATATGATATTTAGAACAGGGTTTACCCAACAGCACAATATATCAGCATCTGGAGGTACAGAGAAAACACGATACTATGCCAGTCTTGGTTATATGGATCAAGAAGGTACATTAAAAAACACAAGTTTCACTCGTTACAATGCACGTGTAAACTTAGATGTAGAAGTTGCCAAAAATCTAAGGTTTTCGACAAATATATCAGGTTATCGTTCTAGTAGAGACTGGCCAGGTACAGCAATTGCCAATCAGGGTGAATTTGACCCAATTAGACAAGCAATAAATACAATACCCATTATTAAATCTGAATTTAATGGGATGCCTACAGCATGGACAGGAAGTTCCTATTATGTAAATGGTTATGCTGCATTAACAAAATCAGGATATAAAAAACAAACTCGTTGGACATTAGATTCCAATTATAAACTAGAATATGATTTCTCTGGTTTAACTGATATCTTAAAGGGATTAAAAGTTTCTATATTCGGAGCCTATAATTATCGCAATACCATAGATTCTAATTTCGACCGTTATTATGAATTATATAGTATAAATGATACTTTTGATGAAAAGGTTGTTGGCGCAAGCGGATTTTCTAAAGACAATTCTTATACAAAGGCAGCTTCTTTTGGAGATACATGGCTATTACGACCACAAATTGATTATTCTCTGGACTTTAAAAAGCATCATGTAAATACATTGTTATTTTATGAAGCACAAAAAGTATATTCAGATACTATGACTGGTAAAAAAACAGGCTATTTTAGTGATGATCCTGTTGATTTGTCATTAGGAACCATTCTTCCAGAGAATCCAATTACTGGTTCACATTCATACACGGCTCAGGCATCATGGGCGGGACGCTTTAGTTATGCCTACGATCAAAAATATCTAGCAGAATTTGCTTTCCGTTATGATGGCTCTTATGTATTTGCCCCTGAAAATCGCTGGGGATTTTTTCCATCGGCATCAATAGGTTGGGTAGTTTCACAAGAAAAATTCTTTCAGGAAGCACTTCCTTTTGTTAATTATTTCAAGATCCGTGCTAGTTATGGACAATCTGGTAATGATAATGTAACAGCCTATTTATATAATTCAAATTTTGCTATTGCAAATAATAGTATGGTATTAGGCGATGCTCCTATATCTCAATTCTATACAAAAAATAAGTATATCTACCGTGATCTAACATGGGCTACGACTCACAGCTTCAATTTAGGCTTTGAATTTGACCTATGGCACCAAAAATTAGGCGTCGAATTGGATTTATTCTATAAACTTACTGAAGACATTCTAGAAAGCAAAAGTGGTAGTTATCCGACTTCCTTAGGGGAGTACTATCCAAGTTATCAGAATTCAGGCAAAGTAGATAATAGAGGACTTGAACTTACAGTAAAACATATAAATCAAATTAATCGAGATTGGGGATATAGATTAGAAGGAATTTTCTCATATGCTCGTAACCGCGTATTAAAAAAAGCTGTAACTGATAATTACCCTAATTATCGTGCGATTTTAGGACAACCAATGAATACCCGCTTTGGCTATCAGGCACTTGGCTTGTTTCAAACAGAAGAAGAATTAGATAATTATCCAGCGGCTCCTACAGGGACAAAAAAACTAGGAGACCTAAAATATCTGGACGTCAATGGTGATGGTATCATTAATCCAGAATACGATTATGTAAAAACTGGTTACGGTCAAATACCAGAAATTAATTTTTCCCTAAATATGGAAGTTACTTATAAAAATTTTTATGCTACAATGTTATGGCAGGGAGTTACGCATTGTGATTATGAATTATCCGGAGTATATGACTCAGGTACAACTGCAGCCACAAGCTATACTAGTCCATTTGGTGGAAAAGGTAATTCTGCATATTATTTAATAGAAGGAGCTTGGACACCAGAAAATACAAATGCTAAATACCCACGTCTGACTACCATTGCCAATGGAAACAATGCGGCACGTTCTACATGGTGGGTTGTAGATGGACAATATTTGCGACTTAAGAATTTTAATATTGGTTATAATGTTCCAGAAAGAGTGTTGAGAAAAACACCTTTCAGCCGAATAAATATATACTTAGCAGGTACCAATCTACTTACATTAAGTCACTTTAAATATGTGGATCCAGAAAGCCCTTCAGTAAGTAATGGATATTATCCGCAACAAAAAACTTATAGTTTAGGTCTTAATGTTACATTCTAATATCAGGAGGAAATCAATATGAAAGGAATAACAATAAAAAGTTTAATAATTATCGTTGCTGCCAGTTTAGAACTATCCTCATGCAATGTATTAGATATAAATGACACATCGTCATTATCAGATCAAGCTATTTGGAGCTCTGAAACAGCAGCCGACATGTATGTTACAGCATCATATAAAACATTTACAGACGTCTCACAAGTGGGTAATAGTCGCAAAGTATTTTATGATAGTTATTCAGATTTAATGAAGTCGACTTCTTACGATCAATACACACATACGTATAATAAGGCTTTATTACAAGCTAGCTCTTTCTCGTCTGGAAGTGCAGGCGCTTTCGAATGTTGGGCTGATGTTTATTATGAACGAATTCGGCGTGCTAATGTCTTATTAAACGATATTAAACGTTATGGAGTTTCTAGTTTCGGACAAGAGTGGTGCGATATTCGTAGTGCAGAAGCACGTCTCTGTCGTGCATTTTCATACTATCGTTTAATTCGTGTATATGGCGGAATAGTTCTCCGGACAGATATTTCTGGGACAAGCGGAGGTGTAGATGATGGATTATATGATGCGGATATAAATAAAAAGCGCATAACAGAAGCTGAAAGTTGGGATTTTGTGCTTGAAGAGCTAAAGTGGGCTGCAGAACATTTACCTGCTACTTGGGGAACTGATGCCGAACCTAACAAATGGAAAGGACGCGCAACAAAAAGTACTGCATACGGTTTACTTTCACGTATGGCATTATATGCAGGAAAATGGCAAATAGCTATTGATGCAGCAAATAAAGTAAAAGAATTGGGAGGTGATTTGGCGAAAGATTATGCTAAGATTTTTCAGGTAGACGGTAAGCAAGATAACTCTAAAGAAATCTTATTTGCATTATATTATCAAGAAGGAAGTGTCACTCACAATTATGATTTATATAATCGCCCCTTTGGCGATATAGCCGTACATGGTAACGCATACGCTGAACATGTTCCAACAGCAGAACTCGCAGATTTGTATGAATTTCAAGATGGAAGTATCTTTGACTGGGACACTTATAAAAGTGAAGGGCACGAAGATCCTTATACTGACCGTGAGCCACGTTTCCATGCAACAATTATGTATAATGGATGTCAATGGGAAGGAAGAACAATTCAGACCTATGTAGGAGGAAGTGATGGATTCGTAGAATTTACTCAAAGTGGTAGTACTAATGCTCACACTTGTACAGGGTATTATCTGAGAAAATATCTACAAGAAGGTTATTCGGACTATATAACAAAACACAGTTATCAATATGATGTCGTATTACGTTATGCCGAAGTTCTCTTAAATAAAGCAGAAGCATATGCCCAGTTAAATTATGATCAATATAAGAATGAAGCATTAGAAGCACTAAATGAAGTGAGAAATAGAGTGAATCTACCAGATAAAACTACTACCGATGCTCCAGACAAAGAATCATTTATGAAACTGTTACGTAAAGAACGTTGTGTAGAGTTAGCAGGTGAAGGCTTCCGGTATTGGGATCTTCGACGTTGGAAACTTGCTGAAAATATAATCAACGGACAAAATGCACATGGAATAAAGATTACAAAAAATGATGATTCAACTTTTTCTTATGAAAAAGTTGAATGTGATGGAGGAACACCTCGCATTTTTCTCGAAAAATATTATTATTTCTCACTACCTACATCAGAAACGGCAAATAATAAGCTATGTGAGAATAATCCCTACTGGTAATTAAAACAATATAATTAAGAGTTGATATGAGAACTACATATAAAATAAAAACATGGATATTAGGAATTTTAGCAATGGTCGTTTTGACATACAGTTGTGCTAAAGCTGATGAAGAATTTGTGCATCGTACAAATACCATTTCACAGATGATTTGTAAAGCATCACATGGAGGTGGTGAGTTCCAAGGCGCTATTTATGAATATAATGCAAACGATGAGCTGATGACCGGAAGTTTTAATCAGGAAGATATAGAAGGTGGTTATGGTTTGATCATATTCGCTATTCCTCAAACCTTGGAGAAAGATATAGATTTAACTAATATATACTTAACTGCGACATTGACGTATGATGAAATTATCACTCCATCATTAAGTGGAAGGCATGATATTACAGGTGATGGTATTATTATTACTGTAAAATCAGGAGTTGGAACAACACGGCGTTATCGTGTTAGAGGTTATTATGAATAATAAGAATCAAATCTAATAAACTACAAGATGAAAAAACTAAATTTAATATTCCTATTAGGAATCATCATGAGTTGTATTTTATCCCTAACTTCTTGTAAGGATGAATCTCTTAGTGAGAAATTAGGGCATGAGGCTAAGATAATGATATCTTTTAAAGTCAAAGGGACAAGTGGAACTGTGTTCAATTCATCTATAGGTGATGATAATACAATAACAATTAAAGTATCTCCTTACCTCGATGCTGTAGAAGAGTTAAAATCTGCTATACCAACATTTTACTTGTCTAAAGGATCTACGGTGACACCAGACCCCAGCTTACCACAAAATTTCGCACAAGAGGGTGGTGTAAAATATACAGTAACATCGGAGGATCACTCCACAACACGTGAGTACATTGTTACTTGGGGAGTATCTGATAAACTACCTTATGGAGCCGGCTTTAGCTACGCAGAAGTGGGGGCTCATAAAATATTTACAGAGTTAGGCTATCCAGGAGAATTAAAAGGTTATAATACAGGTAAGAGTGCCGTAGAATATGGTGATCTACAAATGTATCATGCATATTGTGGAAATTATATCGTTTTGTTGTCACGGGCATATATAGACATTGATGTTAATTCACCTTATTGCATAAAGGTGGTAGATAAAATGACCCTAAATGATGCTGGTTCATTAAATATTGGTTCTATATCATTAACCAATATCAAGATGATTACATCAGATTATAGAGGAAGGTGTGTGGCAGCAGTAGTGACTAATGATGAAACTGAATTCTTTTATTGGACCAAGCCATCCGATACCCCTATTTCCATAGGCAAAATTAATGTAAATATGGCACCAACCAGTGACTTGTCGAATAATTTTCAGGTAGCTGGAGATATTACGACTAACGCATGGATTACAGCATTGGCTCCACGTGATGCTGCAGGTACGCACTACCGTATAAAGGTAACTGATGGTCATTTGGCATCTACATATTCTACCATAGAAACGGGGTACGTAAGTAGTGATTGCAGTCAATTCCAAATGATTTCTCCTATAGATGATTCAGATCAACCTAATTTTGTAATAGGTGATGCAGAGGGTACAGCAGGTGCGGCAAATAGCGTTCATTGTTATGTGAATTCATTCGCAGGTTCAACACTGTTCACAATGCCACCACTCTGGCAAAGTACATTACAAGCTTGGTGGGTAGGAACAGGGTTTACTACAACTCGTGGAGGAGGTCGCTGTCCGATAGTTTCCGCCCTTCCTATCAATGGTAAAACTTATGTTACGGTAACAAGCGGCACTTCCTTCTGGTTCGCTGCTGCTGTATTAACATCTAACTTACAAGAACTAGCCCATGAAAATCTAAATATCGCAGTAGGTGATATTAGCCGTGGATGGAGTTTCGGTGAGTGGGTTGATTGGTATTGGGATGAAGAACAACAGGAAGCTTATCTGTCAGTTTGGTTTGGTAGATACGGACTTTATACTTATAAAATGACTTGTTTTGAATAGAAATAAAATTATATATTATGAGAAAATATTTGCTAATGTTTGCCCTTGGTTGTCTGACAGCATGCCACTCGGATGGAACAACCTTAGATAACAATGATGAAAAGGAAATACCTTTGTCACCTAATGAATCAGAAGAAAAAATTAATAAGCCCAAAGGGATATGGATTGATGCACATGCTAATTTGAGTCGTTTTGCAACAAAAGATGCAATTACTTCATATCTGGAGAAAATAAAAGATACAGGCTTTAACGAAATTTATCTTGATGTAAAACCTGGTATAGGATATGCCCTGTATGATAGCGATATTCTAGCTCCACTAACTAAATGGGGAGATGAGATCGTAAACCGTGATTTCGATTATTTAGGTTTTTGGTTGGAAGAAGCGGAACGTTTGGATATTGATGTCATAGCAACTATTTCAGCCATGGGCTATGGTTATACAAAAGGGAAAGAAGGGCCGATATATGAGGATAGCAGATGGGACGGAAAAACGCAAGTTATGTTACCGGAAAATAATGATCCTACTCAATTGGTGGATATACGTGATCAGGAAGATGTCGATGCAGCAATGTTAAATCCATGTCTACCGGAAGTTCAAGAGTTTGTTATTTCCATTGTAGAAGAAATTGTTACTAAATATCCCAAGCTGAAAGGTATTAGTCTGGATTATTGTCGTTGGTATGGTGGAAACTATGGCTTTAGCGATGCTACTATTCGTGCATTCGAAACATATAGTGGTAAGAGTGTGACAAATAAAAATGATATAATCACTGCTAGTGGAGGTATCGGGACATTATATAAAGACTGGATTGAGTTTCGCTCTATGTGTATCACTAACCTAATTACCAATATCCGTTCAAAAGTCAAAACCATTAATCCGGATATGGAAATTCAATTATGGGCATCCGCAGATTGGGGGTCACGCTATAGTGTCGGACAGAACTGGGCAAGTAAAAAATATATTCCAGATCCAGGCATAAGATATACAGAAAAGTATAATGAAACAGGGTTTGCAAATCAATTGGACGTATTTGTGTTAGGAGCATATGCGGAGGCCGTATGGATAAAGGATAATCCTAACTCTGTATGGTCTGTAGAGAACTTTGTCAATACATATGATGATTATATAAAGGGAGATTGTAAAGTATATGGTTCTATTCAGTCATACCAGTATAACAGTACAGGTCTGTCTGATGCTATTTACCTCTGCATGAAAAGAACAGATGGATTGATGATATTCGAGATTTCTCATGTAATTAATAATAATTCTTGGGCTGACATTAAAGAGGCCATTAAGCGTATAGAAAAATGAAACAAAAAATATTTATTCTATTATGTACAATAGGTATATGTATATCGGTTCACGCAAAAAAATATATTGTTCATTCTCCAGATAACAAAATCAAAGTTTCAATAACAGCTGATAAACAATTGATTTGGAGTATTGACTACAACGGAGAACGTATATTGACACCTAGTGCCATACAAATGAATATTGAGGGATTAAAAATACAACCGGGTATAAACCCGGTTGTTATCAACGCAAAAGTCGACAAGATCAATGCGGAACAAATTGCAGTTGTACCAGTTAAACAGAAAACTATCAGAGACCAATATACCCAGTTAACTTTAATTTGTAAAGGTGATTATAATATAATATTCAGGGTGTATAACAATGGGGCTGCCTATCGTTTTGAGACTGTACTAAAACAATCCCCCATTATTGTAAACAGTGAAACTGTTGAACTTAATTTGATTGATGGTTGCAAAGCATATTGGCCAAGAGAAAAAAATCAAGAATATATTACCCATTGTGAAGCTATTTTTGATGAATTAAAATTAGAATCTCTTACAAAAGAGATGAAAGGCTATCTGCCAATTTATCTTTCTACTCCTAAAGGTACAAAGATTGTTATTATGGAATCCGATCTTTCCGATTATCCTAATCTATTTCTGACAGGTAATCGCAACAACACACTGTCCGGCGAATTTCCTCCTGTAGTTTTAAAAAGTGCACTAAAAGAAGGTACTGACCGTGATGAAGTATTGCTGGAGAAGGCCTCTTACATCGCTGAGACTGAAGGAACAAGAGCCTTCTCTTGGCGTGTATTAATGATTAACGAGGATGATAAAGCAGTAATTGAAAACAACTTAGTATATCAATTGGCCTCTCCATCTGTCACTCAAGATACAGAATGGATTAAACCCGGAAAGATCTCTTGGGATTGGTGGAGTACACTCAATGTATATGGAGTAGATTTTAAGGCAGGTGTGAATACTGATACTTATAAATATTTCATTGATTTCGCTTCAAAATACGGAATTGAATATATTTTATTAG
>USSR01000149.1 GCA_900557355.1 uncultured Bacteroides sp. | reverse complement strand
ACTAAATTTCAAATATTTCAAAGAGCTATTTTAGATTTTAATGGGACAGCAATGAAATGTAGTGTATTATGAAACCAATCATAGCTCCTTCAATCCTGTCCGCAGATTTCGCTTATCTGGCAAAGGACCTGGAAATGCTGAACCGCAGTGAAGCCGACTGGGTACATATTGATGTTATGGACGGTGTGTTCGTTCCCAATATATCTTTCGGTTTTCCCGTATTGAAGTACGTAGCAAAGATTTCAAAGAAGCCGTTGGATGTACATCTGATGATAGTACAACCCGAGAAATTCATTCATGAAGTGAAAGCGTTGGGGGCACACACCATGAACGTGCATTTTGAAGCATGTCCGCACCTGCACCGGGTAGTGCAACAAATACGTGAGGCCGGTATGCAACCAGCTGTCACGCTGAATCCTGCTACTCCTGTAGCTATGCTGAAAGATATTATCCAGGATGTATATATGGTGTTGCTGATGAGTGTAAATCCCGGCTTTGGCGGACAGAAATTTATCGAACATACAGTTGAGAAAGTACGGGAATTGCGTGCTTTGATAGACAGTACCGGTTCGAAAGCATTGATAGAAGTGGATGGTGGCGTGAATTTGGAGACAGGTGCACGCTTGATAGCTGCCGGTGCAGATGCATTGGTTGCAGGTAGTGCCGTATTTGCAGCTCCTGATCCCGAAGGCATGATACATTCGTTAAAAGAACTCTAACTTTACATTCAGTTGATAAACAACATCCTGCAACGGCATCCTTTCTTACGACTTTTGATGCCGTTGACAGGGGGTATTATATGCGGAGATGCATACTTCTTCCGACAGCGCGCAGAGCTTTCCTTAAATATTCCCGAAGAGACATCTTATTTGTTTTCCACGTTTTCTCCTGTCTGGATTTGTTTGGTAGGTTTCCTTTTACTCTTTCTCATTTATTTTCTTTCCGGTAAATATCGAATTCATTGGTTGTATGGTCTTTCTGTATTTCTTTGTTGCTTTGGTTTGGGTGCCGGCATATCAGGGAAGCGTTTGCATCGTGTGGATTTCCCTTTTTCAGGTGATGCAGCAGTTTACCAGGCAGTTATCAGTGAACAACCGGAAATGAAGGAAAAAAGTCTTTTATGTCGGGTTCAGTTAGAAGGGAGAGTGGAAAAAGGGGCTGTGCAAAGAAGTGATCGTGAGCATACTTTCTTGTTCTATTTCCCGAAAGATTCTACTACTGCTTCATTGAGCCGGGGAGATAGATTGTGGGTGCGCACCCGACTTACTCCCCCGGTTAATAATGGCAATCCTGATGAATTCGATTATATACGTTATCTTGTCCGTAAAGGAGGTACTGGTACGGCTTATATCCCTGCCGGACATTGTCGGATAGTGGGGCATGATGCTTCTCGTACTCTCCGTCAGATAGCTTCGGATTATCAGGAAAAAGTGTTGGGGCTTTATCGTCGTTTAGGCTTTCAGGGCGATAATCTGGCTGTACTTTCCGCTCTCACGGTTGGCGACAAAGAAAACCTGAGTGAAGACATCCGGGAGACTTATTCTATAACAGGTGCCAGTCATGTGCTGGCTCTTTCGGGGCTCCATATCGGTTTTTTGTATGCTTTACTCTTTTTTCTTTTGTCTCTTATTTGGAAGCGGTGGAGTTACTTTAAGCCTTTCGGGCTTTTTCTGATTATTCTTTTTTTATGGGGATTTGCCTTCCTAACGGGACTGTCTTCTTCTGTAGTACGTTCTGTTATCATGTTTTCTTTATTAGCGATATCCAGTCTGCAACCGGAGAAACCGTTAACACTGAATACTCTGGCTGCTACTGCTTTTCTGATGCTGCTTTATAATCCGCTTTGGCTGTTTGATGTCGGTTTTCAATTATCTTTTGTTGCAGTAGCTTCTATCTTACTCATTCAACCCAAACTTTATAACTTACTTTCCGTACGACATCGTATTCCTCGTTACATTTGGGGCCTGTTGACAGTTTCTATTGCTGCGCAAATTGGTACGGCTCCTTTGGTTATTCTTTATTTCTCCCGTTTCTCAACTCATTTTCTGCTAACGAACTTGTGGGTAATTCCTATGGTAACGTTGATTTTATATTCTGCTGTTTTTATGCTTATTCTGACTCCTTTCCCTTTTCTACAACAAGGATTTGCATCTGTTGTCAATATATTACTAAGTAGCCAGAATCATGTTCTACGCCGTATAGAACAATTTCCCGTGTCTTCCATTGATGGACTCTGGACGGAATGTTGGGAAATAATGCTGTTTTATATTTTTCTTTTGTCTCTGTTCAGGAGTTTTTCTCTTCGTACTTCCCGTAGCATCTATTTTTCTTTGTGTTGTTTACTTCTTCTTACTACTTATCATACAGTTTCGGTTAGTTTGTCTGTTCCTCAGTGCAGTATTACCTTTTATAACGTGCGTAACTGTCCTGCTGTTCATTGCCTTGCCGCTAATGGAAAGTCCTGGTTGGCCTGTGCCGATAGCTTGCCGGATGTATCCCGTTTGTATCGTGCGCTTTCTCCGAACTGGAATCATCAGCGTCTTTCCGCTCCCGAAGTATTGACCGGTGATTATGCTACCTCTGGTTTGGCTTTCCATAACCATATTGTTTCTTATGCCGGTAAGCGGATTTGTTTGCTTCACGATGCCCGCTGGCGGCATAAAATTTCGAGTCGTCCTTTAACTATTGATTATCTGTATATTTCTAAAGGTTATAAAGGGCGCATCGAAGAACTAACTACCTTGTTCCGTATCCGGACTGTTATTCTGGATACTTCCCTTTCTGATTATCGTAGTGACATCCTTAGAGAGGATTGCTCCCGTTTGGCTATTCCTTATATTTCTTTGAAAGAGAGGGGAGCGTTTTGTATTCGTTTGTAGAGGGCATAGACTTTGTGATTACACTTTTATCTTGATAAAAATGTCAAATACACACCTTTTTATCTTGATAAAAGTGTGTTTAGGTCACATTTTTATCAAGATATAATTGTCTTTTTCTTTATTATATTCTATCTTTGTGTCTATAAATAGATGATAATGATATGGATAGAGATACATTACAGGATTTGATAGCATGGAAAAATAAGTCAACTCGTAAACCTCTTATCGTGCGAGGTGCTCGTCAGGTTGGTAAAACGTGGCTGTTAAAGGAATTTGGCAGAACACAATATCGTCAATGTGTATATGTCAACTTTGAAAATGCAATAACTTTGCAGGACATGTTTTTGAAGGACTTTGATATAAATCGCATTATTCAAACCCTGCAAATATATGCTCAAACCCGGATAACGCCTGAAGATACGTTAATCGTTTTTGACGAAGTGCAAGCTGCCGAACGAGGACTGACCTCTTTAAAGTACTTCTGTGAAGATGCTCCTCAATATCATGTTGTGGCAGCTGGTTCTTTGCTGGGTATGGGGCTGCATTCTCAAGTATCCTTTCCGGTGGGTAAAGTGAATTTCTTGGATATGCGTCCCTTGTCATTCAGGGAATTTTTGCGTGCGATGAATGAAGGACAACTTGTTGAAACTCTGTTGAAAGGTGATTGGGAGACAATATCTGTTTTCCATCAAAAACTGGTGGAATACTTAAAGACTTATCTCTATGTAGGTGGTATGCCGGAAGTTGTGAAAACTTACCTCCAGACCAATGACTTCAGCCAAGTGCGCCAGGTGCAACGGGAAATACTGAATGCTTACGAAGCCGACTTTTCCAAACACGCACCTCTTGAGGTGGTACCTCGTATACAAATGGTTTGGCGTAGTATTCCCTCTCAACTGGCAAAAGAAAACAAGAAATTTGTTTACGGTGTCCTTCGAGAGGGAGCACGAGCCAAAGATTTTGAGCTTGCGATAGAGTGGTTATGTAACTGCGGACTTTTTTTAAAGTCTCAACGTATCTCTAAACCGGATATGCCTCTGATCGTTTATCAGGACTTACCGGTATTCAAACTGTTTTTATTAGATGTCGGCCTATTGGCTGCTATGACTTCTCTGGATGTCCGTGTTTTGATTGAGAAGGAACGAATATTCACAGAATTCAAAGGAGCGCTGACCGAGCAATATGTCATGCAGCAATTGCGCCTTCGGAGTGAAGACTATATAGGTTATTGGACCAATGAACGCAGTACGGCAGAAGTTGACTTTGTTATACAACGTGGTGCTGAGGTTATTCCTATAGAGGTGAAAGCCGAAAACAATGTGCGCGCCCGGAGCTTCAAGTTGTTTTGTGAAAAATATCAGCCCCAATTAGCGGTTCGGACCTCCATGCTTCCCTATCATAAAGAAGATTGGATGACAAATATTCCTTTGTATGGGATTGAGGCCCCGTTTTCCTGATAGGTAAAATTTTTCTGATGCTTCATCTTTTGCGTATTGCCATACGCACACTATTTGCCACGCTGCTGCCATCAGCACTACGAAAACTGAGATAAGCTATCAGTTCATCATCTTGCCATTCATCAGGAATCATTAGTTCGGCAGCTTCGTCCTGGCGAAAACCGGCTTCGGTGTCATAGACAGCCATTCCTTTGTCTTTGTTGTACGCCAGAACCATAGTTATGTCTGTGTCTTCTGCATTGCCCATGCCGCTATTATCCTTCCAGTTAAAAAACATTTTGCCTTCTGATGCCGTAGCCGTACCTTCGAACACCGGCATGAGGCTTCCTGTAGATACCAGTACACGGTTGAAGTCAATCGTAATTTCCTTTTCGCTATTTATCACTACCTTCTTCAGCATATAGGACATAGCGGCGTTATACGCTGATTTTTCTTCTGTAAATTCTTTATAACCGATGCGTATGAAAGGTTTGATTGTCTTCAGAAAACCGAATGCCGTAGCAAATTTTCCCCGTTGTTCCTGTTGTTTGGGTGTGCGCGGGTTGCTGACTTTGGCAGCATGTGCACGTATATAATAGTTTGATTTCCAGTGAACACCTACTATTGTTCCTACTTTCCCGGAGACACCTCCGAGGATGCCTTTTTTGATAGTTCCCATAATGTTTCCTTTTTAAATTATTGTTTTTGTTTAGGGTGTGAAGGTATGGAAAAGAAGCACTCTTATCACTATTTCTGTGATTTTTGCGTTCAATTGCAGCATTTTGCTTAGTTATTCTGAATTTACCGGAAGATTTATTTTTCCGGTATATCGTTTATCCCTCTCTATACTTGAGACATACCTGCTCCATATTAAGACCGTATTTTCTCCATGTAGAGGTACCCCTGAGTGGGAAATGTATGGAGCAAGTATGTCTCAGATATTGTTCATACTATAGAATTTCATTCACATTTCTCATCTGAAAATATAAGTTGTATGAAAATAAATGATATTTTTACAGGCATTATTACGACAAAAGAATTTATGAATACTAAGAATACTACATTTATTGGAAGCCGTTGGTTTTATGCCATCTGTTTTATCGGACTGTTTATTGTTGAAACGCTAATAGCTCTTTTTGTCCGCGATGCCTTTATACGTCCCTATATGGGTGATGTATTGGTAGTGATACTGATATACTGTTTTGCGCGTATATTTATCACTGAACCTTTGCGCGGACTACCGTTATGGATATTCCTGTTTGCTTGTTGCATTGAAGCGTTCCAGTACTTTCAGATTATTACTGTGTTGGGATTACAAGATTGTACGTTAGCAAAGGTCGTATTAGGTACGTCATTTTCGTGGTGGGATATCGTTTGTTATGCAGTGGGGTGTGTGCCTCTGTTTTTTATAAAGAAGTAGTGCCCATTCCTTGTGAATCCCTATTTTAATTGGGCTTTTTAGTTCTTTAACGATAAAATTTAGTTTTAAAACTAAAAATATTAGTTTATTTGCGGAGATGTTATAAATGTTGAATCTGAAAACACACTAAGAATTATGAGAAAAAGATGGTTATACGCCACAGGTCTGGTTTGTCTGATGGCTGCTTGTACCGGTACTCCGCAATCCTCTGCAGATGGATTATGCTCGATTGATGTGGCAGGTGCTATGGAAAAACCTGCCGAGTTGAAACTTTCGGAATTGGGAAGCGATGTGCGTTATGTTTTGTTGGAAACCACTGATTCATGCCTGATAGGTGGGAATCCGAATATTCTGTTGCTGGATAAACAGATTGCGGTTGTTTCAGGAAAAAACTGTTTCTTGTTTGATAAGGAAACAGGCAAGTTCTTAACTAAGGTTGGTCATGTGGGAGAAGATCCGGAAGCATATTCAGGACCGGCACCTACGTATAATGATGTGGACGGACTGCTTTACTTTATGCGTCGCCCTGCTACCTTGCAAAAGTATGATATGCAGGGAAAGTATCGCGGTAAACTGACTATTCCTACCCCTCCGGCTTCACCGGGAGATTTTTGTTTTACAGATTCATTGGTGATCGGACATTATAATAATCTGGCTATGGGATACAATGCCCGTTCATTATTGCTTTTCAACGAAGCGGGCGAACAGGTAGATACGGTTCCCAGTCTATTTCCTGTATTGCCGGAAAAGGGCGTGCAGGATATTGCCAGCATCAGTGTGATCAAGCAAGGCAATGCGGGTATTGTTTTGAGTAACTTTAAAGATGGGGAAAATTCGGCAAGTATTACAGGTATTCCTTTCTTATGGAAGAGTGATGGAAAAGTACGGTTTAAAGAGAGTTTTAACGATACGATCTATACTGTGGAGAGGAATGGTCTGGTTCCTTATATTGCATTCGCTACCGGTAAATGGCATTGGGGAGCAGAGGCGCGTACCGATTCTAAAGATAACGAAAATCGCTTGTTGGTAGGCTGTATCTTTGAAACAAAAGACAATGTCTTCTTCCAGTGTATTCAGGGACTATATTCAGATCCCAAGACATTCAATGGCATTTATGACCGGAAAGCAAAGACTACCCGTATGTATGCCGAAGCAGATGGCATAACGGATGACTTGAACGGATTTATGGCTTTTCGTCCTAAAGCATGTAGTATGAAGGGAGAATATGGAATGATTATAGACTCCGGAACTGTACTGGAATGGCTGGAAGAAAATCCTGAAGCTGCGGAAAATGACAAGCTCTCAGTATTGAAAGAATTGACGGATGATTCTAATCCGATAGTAGCTATTACAGTACCCAAATAAAAAATGGCATGTATTCTTGTCCACCCCTTTTGGGGTGGGCAAAAATGTATTTCTTTGATAATTAGAAAAATAATGCTTTAAAAGCAATCTGTTTTTGTCCACATATCTATAATGACTTATAATCGAAAAACGACTAATTTTGCATACATTAAGTGTAAACGGAAAAACTAATATCGAATGATAAAGACACAGAACTATCGGCTTTTGCTCTGCCTGGCACTATTTGTACTGGCAGCATGCTCCGGTGCAAAAAAAGAAGAAGCTGCTGACGAAGGAGTGGCAACCGTGCTGCCGGATGAGAAAAATGAAGTGACCGTGATGACCTTAAAACGGCAAACCTTCAACCATGAACTGGTAAGCAACGGTAAGGTAGTAGCTGGAGGAATGGCAGATTTGCGTTTTGAAAGTTCGGGGATCGTGGCACAGATTTATGTGAAAAACGGTGACCGGGTACATAAAGGACAAAAACTGGCGGAACTGGATAAATTCCGTTTGAAGAATAAGACCGCCCAAACCAAGGATGCTTTGGAGAAAGCGAAATTAGAATTGCAGGATGTATTGATCGGTCAGGGTTATGCGGCAGATGATACAGCCAAGGTGCCCGACGATATTATGCAGTTGGCAAGAGTGAAGAGCGGTTATGATCAAACCCTTTCCCAATATGAACTGGCTAAATATGAAGAAGAGCATGCTACGTTGGTTGCTCCTTTCGATGGAGTGGTGGCCAATCTCTTTTCTAAGCCATACAATGCAGCAAACACTTCCGATACTTTCTGTTCCATTATCGGGACACAGGGCATGGAAGCGGATTTTACTGTATTGGAGAGTGAACTTCCTCTTATTAAGAGTGGAGATAAAGTCGTTGTGACTCCTTATGCCGATCCTGCTGCAAAATATGAAGGGCGTATTTCAGAAATAAATCCTCTGGTGGACGACAAGGGTATGGTAAAGGTGAAAGCCATTGTCAGCGGACAGGGCAAACTGTTTAATGGCATGAATATTCGGGTGAATGTGCATCGCTCGCTTGGCGAACAGTTGGTAATTCCTAAGAGTTCCGTGGTGCTGCGTTCCGGTAAGCAAGTGGTCTTCACGTTGAAAGATAATAAAGCCAAATGGAATTACGTACAGACAGTATTGGAGAATTCAGAGAATTATACCATTGTGGAGGATGAAGTGCATGAAGGAGACGTGGTGATTGTGACGGGTAATGTAAACCTGGCTCATGAGGCACCGGTGATAATTAAAAATTAATAATTAAAGGGGGATGGTTAAGTTTCTGGTACATCGGCCCATTGCCGTATTAATGGCGTTTACCGCGTGTTTTATTGTCGGTCTGGTGACGTATTTCACGTTGCCGGTATCTTTGTTGCCGGACATTGCCATTCCGGAGATTACAGTACAAATCTCGGCACAGAATACTTCAGCCCGTGAGTTGGAGAATACTGTGGTAAAACCATTGCGGCAACAGTTGATTCAAGTGGCACGCCTGAAAGACATGGACAGCGAAGCGCGGGATGGGGCAGGGCTTATCCGCCTGAGTTTTGATTTTGGCACGAATACCGACCTGGCTTTTATAGAAGTGAACGAGAAGATCGATGCTGCCATGAACTACCTTCCTAAGGACACTGAACGTCCTAAAGTAGTGAAGGCAAGCGCTACTGATATTCCGGTATTTTACCTTAACCTCACTTTAAAGAATGACAGTGCTTACGGGCAAACCGACGAACGGGCATTTCTTGATTTATGTGAGTTTGCTGAAAATGTTATTAAACGCCGTATTGAGCAACTGACAGAAGTGGCAATGGTGGATGTCACCGGCTTGGTGGAACGGCAACTACAGATTGTACCGGATAAAAATAAACTTGCAGTTCTGGGACTCTCCATTCAGGATGTGGAAACAGCGCTTGCGCAGAATAATGTGGAACCGGGCAGCATGATCGTGCGCGACGGATATTACGAATACAATATCAAATTCTCTACTTTGCTGCGCACGGAAGATGATGTGAAAAATATCCTTATTAATAAAGAAGGCCGTATTATCCGCCTGGAGGAATTTTGTGAGATCGGCGTTGTTTCCGTCAAGGAGAAAGGGATCTCCATGAGCAATGGTAAGCGGGCAGTGACACTGGCCATTATCAAGCAGGCGGACGAGAATATGGATGACATGAAGGAGGCTATCGGCGGCACTATGGACTATTTTCAGAGTGTATATCCGGATATCGAGTTCAGTGTCAGTCGCAACCAGACGGAATTGCTGGATTATACCATCTCCAATTTGCAACAGAACCTTTCGTTGGGCTTCCTCTTTATCTGCATTGTAGCTGTCCTTTTTCTGGGGGATGTTAAATCACCGTTCATCATCGGATTGAGTATGGTGGTTTCCATTGTTATCTGTTTCCTCTTCTTTTATCTGTTCAAGATGTCTCTGAATATCATATCCCTTTCCGGACTGATTCTGGCATTGGGTATGATGATTGACAGTTCCATTATTGTAACTGAGAATATCTCGCAATACCGGGAGCGGGGGTATTCGCTGAGGCGTGCATGTATTGCGGGTACCAGTGAGGTGATTACGCCTATGCTCAGCTCCTCATTGACTACGATAGCGGTATTCGTGCCGTTGATTTTCATGAGTGGTATTGCCGGTGCTATCTTCTATGACCAGGCTTTTTCTGTAACAGTGGGGCTGATGGTATCTTATTTTACAGGTATCATGCTGTTGCCGGTGCTCTATATGCTGGTATACCGCACAGGGCTGCGTAAGTCATGGTTCTCGCGTATCCGTATCAATAATCCTATAAAGGATCATACGCTCGACCGTTTTTACGATGCAGGAGTCGATTTTATATTTGCCCATAAAACAGCAAGTGTGCTATTCTGTATCATTTCTATTCCCTTGTGCGTATTTATGTTCTATTTCATAGGTAAGGAACGTATGCCGGAAATAGATCAGAATGAGCTGATTGCCCGTGTGGAATGGAATGAGAATATCCATGTGGACGAAAACCGCCACAGGGTAAATGTTTTATTTGAGACATTGAGAGAAGGGACAGTGGAGCAAACCGCCGCTATCGGACAACAAGATTATCTTTTAAATCGGGAACAGGCTCTTTCCTCTTCGGAAGCCGAGCTTTACTTTAAGACAAAAGACCCCTCGGAAATAGCTTTTTTACAAGAAAAAGTCTATCGCTTGCTCAAGTCAGAGTATCCATTGGCTGTTGTCTCTTTTTCGCCTCCTGAAACAGTGTTTGAGAAACTGTTTGTGACGGGAGAAGCAGATATTGTGGCTGAACTCTATTCCCGCAATAAGGAAAAAGTGCCGACTGCTGATGAATTGCGTGGTCTGGAGAATGAATTTATAACTCGCACGGGATATGCTCCTACAGGTATTGCTTTTGAAAATCAGTTGAATATCCGCATTAATAAGGAAAAACTATTACTGTATAATGTTTCGTATGATGAGCTGTATCGTGTGCTGAAGACTGCTTTCAAAGAGAACAGTGTGGCGACTCTTCACTCTTATCAGCAATATCTGCCGATCAGTATTGTAGGAGAGGAGCAGACTGTGAACACTATTTTGCAAGAGACACTGGTGCAGACACGGGCGGACAAGGACGGTGTTGAATATTTGCCTTTGCGTGAACTGGTATCGGTGGTGACGGCGGAAGACTTGAAGGCCATAACTGCAGGACGTAACGGAGAGTATGTTCCTTTCCGCTTCTACGAGGTGCAAAAAGCAGAACCACTGATGCGGCAAGTGAAAGAAGTTGCGGATGCTACCGGAGACTGGGATACAGCTTTCTCAGGAAGTTTCTTCTCCAATCGCAAGATGTTGGATGAACTGGTAGTCATTCTGTTTATTTCCATTCTGTTAATGTATTTTATTCTGGCGGCACAGTTCGAGAGTTTTGTGCAACCGCTTGTCGTACTGCTTGAAATACCGATAGACGTAGCATTTGCCCTGGTACTGCTGTGGATATGCGGACATACGCTGAATCTGATGTCTGCTATCGGCTTAATCGTAACGTGCGGTATCATTATCAATGACTCTATCTTGAAACTTGATGCGATCAATGAATTGCGTAAGACGGGGATACCACTTCTGGAAGCTATCCATGAGGCGGGAAGGCGCAGGTTGCGCCCCATCATTATGACTTCGCTGACTACCATCTTTGCTATGGTGCCGTTGTTATTCTCTTTCGATATGGGATCGGAATTGCAGAAACCGCTTTCTATTGCTATGATTGGGGCGATGTTTATCGGTACACTGGTCAGTCTGTTCATTATTCCTTTGATATATTGGTTTATTTACCGGAACAAAAAAGCTTGATACAATGAAGAAACTTAGTTTGATAATTCTATTCGGACTTTCTCTGATACTTCCTGCCATTGCGCAGCAGCAGATAACGCTGGATTTGCAACGAACCATTACCATGGCAAACGACAGTTCGCTGGAAGCTTTCCGTACCAAAAATATGTATCTGTCCGGCTATTGGGCGTACCGCACTTATAAGGCAAACCGTTTGCCGAGCTTGACTTTGAATATGACCCCTGCACAATACAACCGTGACATTACAAAACGTTATGACTCAGAACAAGACTTGGATATTTACCGTAGTCAACAATCTTTTTATGCATACGGTAATCTGGCCATCAAACAAAATTTTGACTTGACGGGCGGTACGTTCTATCTGGATACGGAGTTGGGGTATATGCGCAGCTTTGGTTCTAATAGTTACACCCAGTATACCAGTGTTCCTATACGTGTAGG
>USSR01000148.1 GCA_900557355.1 uncultured Bacteroides sp. | reverse complement strand
TCAGTTGTGAATTGATAACGTGCGCAAAAGTAATCATTTCGCAACAGAAGTCAAGCAGAAAAGCAGAGAGTTTTTTGATAACCCTCTGCTAATCCATACAATTTTAACTTATTTGCTTGCTAACTTATTCAGTTCAGCAGGTGTTACTACTGTAACCAATAAACATCTTGCTACTTTTTCTTAAAAGAATGAAAGACAAGTCCCGGAATATTATTCGTTACTAGTTTAAGATCACCCATATTTAAATACAATGCATTCTTACATTGAGTCTGATATTGTTTTACCCCAATCTGTTCCACTATATTCTGTACAACCTCTTCACAAGGAGAATTTATTCCATCGGATAGGTTCCACAATTCTTCCACATTATCTTTGCGCTTAGTAACAAACCGAAATCCCCTTTTCTTTAGTTCCTGCACCAACTCTTCTTTCCCGATACGTGCATTCACATGTACGGTTTTATTCTCTAGGAGAACACCTTTTTCATAAACATCCACCACTTTCTGTATATCACGTTTTATCCTGTCGATCGTTGATACAGGAGGGACAAACTGCCAAAACAATAATGGAATATATCCTTGAGTCAACTCATACAAAGGTTGTGATATTAAATATTCATTTAAATAAGTCCCCTGTACGGAAACCTTTGTTTGCTCCCGATTCTTATACATAAAATACATACCCATATTTGCACCGAGATTATACATATCCATCATATCATGAGTAGCAATCAAAGAATAAACTTGTGCCGGAGTATGTTCACAAATACCTTTTGATATATTATCAATCTGCCTGTTGACAACACCGCTCTCCCAATCGGCCAAGTCCTTACCTTTTTCAAGAGATAACGTATTATAGTCCACGACATTTCTTGATATTGTTTTAATGTCATGCTCTGAACCGGATTGGGTATATAAAATATAAAGAGAGCCGTCTGCATACTCCTGACCATCCACTCCGGTTTTACTAAGTTTCCGACAATAAGATTCACTTTTCACGTTTTCCCCTATGCCTGCGATAATTACATTTTCTACTTCATGTTCTATTATAAACTTCCGATATTCATCAGGCAAAGCCAATAATTTTATCCAGGCAACTCCGACATCATCCATGGAAGCATCATATCCCAATGTCGCATAACAGGGTACTCCAGCTTGCGAGGAATATTCTAATATGGAAGAAACTTCTTTGGTAGAATTGACAGAAACCAAAAAATGTAATGGCAATACAGGAGCCTCCATAGCTGCAGAAAGATAAGGTACCGTCGGTACTCCCGTAGCTATTATCACAGTTTTAAGTTTCTTCGACTTACCCAAATACTCATTATATAAATCTACTGTATGCTGAACGGATTGTTGAAGGAAATCAGGTGTCCCCCATACCGGTTTGGGACCTCCTCCCGGACCAATCTGCCATGTATGGCTCACACCTGCCGTCAGATTAGCTAAAGATTTTTGGACAGCATATTCCGCACTCATCCCACCATCGAGCATAAACACATTCAAACCTTTATATTCCTCTTTAGCGATCTGATAGGTAGTCAACATTCCGGGAATTACCACCCTAAAATAAGAAGAATATGTCAACTGTCCCTCCTCTTTTTGATAAACACCTACGGCTGCAGGCGTAAATTCTGAAGGAACTTCCCAAACAAATGGTTCTCCACCAATCTCCGCAAGAACCGGTTCTCCTTTCTTGGAGAGATATTTCAGTATAATCGTTTTACCTTCTGACTTCCCATCAAAAGTAAACACAACCTTCTCCCCTTGTGAATAAACGAATTTATCCGTCAGCACACGAGCTCCAATCTCTCCTCCTGCCAATAGTGCAATGAAGAAAGTTACCATCAATTGTTTTATATTCATTTCGTTAGTTTAAATCTTAAATCCGATGTTATATCAATGTTCTACTAATCTCATATTTCCAACCTGTGCACAAATAGTACGAAGCTCCTCCAATGTCAGGTACTCCATCGACTTAACCGTATTCCGATACTTCTGCACTCCAATACGTTCAATTATATCATAAGCAAATTCTTCAGCCGAACCTATTTTATGATTAATGCGTCCCAAATACTCTTCCGTTTCTCCATCATCTTCCGGATTCCATTTATCTACACTCTGCCTAATTCTAATATTCTCCGAAGTGACACCTCTTGCTATCAGCTCGTCATAAAACTCATAGCGTCTCATATTAGAATTCAGATAAAAAGATCCCTCATACAGATGATCGACAACATCAGGAAAATACCCGGCAATAGCTGGCTTCAGATAACCATCAATACGTTCTACTGTAGAAGCCGCCGAATTAAATTGCCAATATAATAAAGGTACATATCCAACAAACGCTTCATATTGAGGGTGATTCGTAAGATACTCGTTAAAAATAACTCCATTCACAAAAGGTGCCTGCAACTTGCTTTGATTCTTTTTTATATATTGAAGCGTCAGGAAAGAAGATATATTGTACAAAGCCATCATATCATCAGTCTCAATCGTATAAGCTTTCACATTTGCCATCGCTTGCGCAGAGCCGGATATATTGGCTATCTGATCATCGACAATTCCACTTTCCCAATCAGAGATATATTGTCCTTCACCCAATTTTAACTGATTATAGTCATACAACCGATGTTTCAGTGCGTCAATATCGGCATCCGAACCAAAGTTAGTATACAATATATATAAAGAACCAGGCGCATATTCATCGGTAATTGTATTCTGCGTCAAAACCCTTCGGGAATAAGACTCTCCATGTCCTTCCTGACCTACTCCATAAATATAAACTTCTTCCACCTGATGATCTTTTATAAATTGCTTATATTCTTCCGGCAAATCCAATAATTTTATCCAGGCAACTCCCACTCCGGGCATAGAACCGTCATAACCCAATGTGGCATAAGAGGCATATCCATTTTGATTGGAATAATCGAGTATAGCTTGTACTTCAGAAGCAGAATTAGCCGATACCAGATAATGAATAGGTAAATAGGCTGCCCCCATCATTGTTGCAAAGTAAGAAACAGATGCGATCCCCGTTCCAACCACCACTCTCTTTATCTTTGTGGCAGCCCCGATCTCCGAATTGTAAAGCTCAACAGTTTTGCGAACGGAACGTTGCAAAAACTCCGGAGTAGGCGCAACCGGATAAGTACCACCCTGCGGAGCCTCCTCCATGGTGGCAGCCATTCCTTGATCGAAAGCAACCATCGTTTTTAACACACCGAACCCGGCACTCATATCTCCTATCTGACGATAAACAGGAAGTCCCTGATAATCTAACTTTTGAATATCGTAAGTCAACAGCGACTGCTCGTTGACAGCTCTGAAATATGTTCCGTCAATTGTAGTGGTTATCCCATCTTCAAAATCTAACAGGAACTTGACAGCACAAAAGGAAGAAGGCTTTAATGCAGCTGGAAGGGTATACAGTGTCCCGGCATCCACAGGAACAGATTGTCCCGGTTCTATTTGAATATGGGAAGCAACAGACTTTTCTGTCAATACACACCCTCCATCATCCAAGTTCTGAATCACCACTTTTACTTCACGAATATCCATCGGATAGTTCGTTTCATTTTTCAAGGTAAAAGAGCAATTTACAGGATCTCCCGGCCAATAGGCAACTTTATTTAATTTCACATCAGAGGCTTTAGCCATTGTTGTACGAAAGCCGTCATCAACAACTTCCGAATCTTTGCATCCGCTCATGATAGCCAATGCAGAAAAAGTGATGATTATACTTGAAATATAACTAATTATTCTCATTGTGTTTTTCTTTTAAAATTGAATCCTTGTATTTATTCATCAATAAAGTAGCAATCTCAACAGTATTACCAACCGGTTCGGAAGGATAACATTCATGTGACTTGACCCAGTCAATTTCAAACTGCGTCACTCTTTGATGAAAAGCATCAGCATTAAACGGCTGCTTGTTAGAAACAGAGCGAATAACTTCATCTATAAACATTTCCCAACGAGGCGCATAATATCCCGATACCAAACCTCCCCAAGTACGATTTGCATAATCGTTTAAACTTTGATCTTTATCTCCCCAGGTTGAAACGATAGTACGGGCATTTTCTTCGTAATAATTTTTAGAGGCTCCGTCTGTACCTAATGAACGGGCATCTTCAATCCATTTTCCCAGTAAAAAAGAAGATTGTGTACTTAATAAAGTATCAACATCACGCAGTAGTTGTTTCATTTCAGCTCCTTTTTGTTTTAATAGCGGTAATTGCTTCCGGGAATAAGCTTCCGCAAATTCATCGCGAAGCTTCCCGAAATAATTCCCCAGCACTTGCCTTCCTATATTAACAACATCATATTCATAAGCAGAATGTCGATGTTCTCCGGCTTTCAACAACATCTCCCATACCTCAAACAAAGTTTCATTGGAATACGCTACCGTAGACGTAGTCGTCCAATTGCCATTTCCTTTTAAACAAGGACGCGCATTCATCAATGTCCCCTGTCCCAAAGCAGCTGGTGCTGTATAAATACTGTCATAAAGCAATTTCCATGCCCGACGCATTTGTTGGTTTCTCAAGCCAATTCGCCTGTCTGCCAGTTGTTCTATCCATACAGAGTCCGGCAGATTACAATCCCATGCTTTACTGAAAACATATTCATACATGAAAGGATTTACATCAAACCCCTCCAAAGTAGAACCCAGTCCCGAAAAGTTTTCTCCACCATTGGTATATACATTTTCGATTCGTTTCCCCACTTCTTTGGTGTTTCCGGCAAGCATTGTATTTCCTCCGAAATTTCCTAAATAGCACCATAAATATGGTTGCCCGAAATACCGATCTGTCTGCTTCCAGACTTCAGTATTCTCACAATAATAGTCCAGTAGCAACAGTTTATCTTGAGGGACTGCTTTCAAGAAAGCTTCTACCCGTTCGTTTGTCCATAAATGTCGGTCAATATAGAATAACCATGTCATTTGTAACCAAGTAGCATCCGGATCGACATGCGTCATCGATTGATAAATATGCTTCGAGCAATTGGCTAAAAATTCCGGTTCCCAACTTGGAGGGGCTACTTCATTAAAAGGATCTGCCCCATAAATATGGTCTGTTCCGAACAACTTAGTTTGTTCTTCCAGAAACTCTTTCTGTATGGTTGCAAACAATGGGTCAAGCGGATCCAGAAAGTGGCTTCTGTATTTATCCTCGAAACCTCCCCAAGAGCTCATCCGGCTAATCTTAGCTTCCGGATAGATTCTTTTAAGTTCCGACGGTACATGTCCGGCAAATGCTGGAAGTATGGGGCGCATATTAAATTGACGTTCACGGGCTACGATTTGTTTCTGCAATGCTTCTTGTGTATCCAGCCATTCTTTAGGCAGAGGCCCCTGCCAATAATCCAAGTTAGACATACGATGCCAAGGCAAGTGAGCAGGCCCTGTGAAATAGTTCCGTATTTCCTCATCCGTCAATCCTAATTTCGTCCATACGCGATACCAGACAGATTCTTGTCCGGTGATTGCCAAAGGCATATTGATTCCATTTAAAGCCATCCAGTCTATCAACCGTTCCCAATCCTTCCATGTCCACCATGGCATTGTATAACCGAAGGTACAGTAATTAAGAAAGAATCGGTTCTTGCAACGGGCAGTCGAAGTTATTTTTGCCGGTGGCATGGGTAATACTTCCGGCATCTCCACCGTATCATTCACATACCAGGAAACAGAGGTAAGGCAGTAATGATTCAGATAATAGTTCAGCCCTACAGCCATCGAATTTGCGTTATTTCCCCGTATTCGTACTGTTCCTCCTTGCGCTTCTATTTCATACCAATCTTTATCAATCTTTTCCGATTGTTCAAAACTAAATTGGGAAGCATACTCCGGAAATAAACGTTCCACCATCTGTTGCATCGCTTTTTCATCTTCTGTACTTTCTTTGCAGGAAGAACACAATACGATCAACATCAGTAGAAATAAACATTTAATCTTACACATACTATTTATATTTTCATTTATATATTTCTTTAAAAAAACGAATGTATCCGATGTTACCCACTAGACACATTCGCTTGTCAAAGGGAGTAGTGTGATTACCGACCTAGTTGGTAATCGTCAGATGTGTAAGTCCCGCATCATCAAAATTCTTTTTAGTAAGCGGCACATCCGGTCCTATAATAACTGTGTTAAGTTTCTTCAGTTTCTTCAGAACTGTCAGGTCAACTTTCGGATTAATCGTTTTATCCACCGAGAAACCTTTACCCTTTATGATAGAAAGTGTTTCCAGATTAACAAAAGGTAAAATATCAACCAACGTTTGTATTTCTCCCTGAATCGTCAGTGATTTAAAGTTCTCTATATCCTGGCAAGCAGGCATACGGTCGGCAAATCCTATCAACCATGTGTCCCACCAATCGAAATATTCAAAACGTAAATCGGTAGTGGACCAGTCTTCGCCGATTGTAGGACCATATATCAATGCCCATTCACCGGATAATGATTTTTTAAATTCCGAATCATTACAGAAAGGAACATTTTCCGGACGAGTGTTTGAGGCAGGTACATATTTATCCGTCAAAGATTTAGTCTGTATTTCAATCGTTTGTTCCGGACCGGCAACTCCTTTCGCCAGAAGTTGTACTTTGATTGTACTCTTTTGATTATGAGGTAAATTGGCAACGTATGAATAATCCGTAGGTTTAAATTTATCCATCACCTCTTCACCATCCCGATCCGTATAAGAAACCTTTATCTCGTCAACAACGGGAGGAAATGCCCACTGCAAAACAGCAGAAGTGGCACTACTTACTCCGACAGCGGCTTCAATCGGTAAGGAAGACAAATCAATATCTGCCGTATTAATCACAGTCTGTTCTGAATAATTCCAGTAATCTCCTGCTGATTCCGTACGTCCCAAAGCTCTTAGATAATATGTGCTGTTAGGGTTTAAGAACAGAGTCTCCGTAAATTCTCCCGACAATTCTGTCAAATTCTTCTTTATTCGTTTGTAAGTATGTGAACCGCTTTCGCTTTCATTCATAGCCGTACGTTGTCCGGGATATTGCTCTTTGCCATATACCAATCCTATTTCCTGATTCTTGGAGCGTTCGTCATTTACCTGATAAGTAAAAGTGACGTTCGCTGTAATGCCGTACAACACTTCCACCTTCTTAATTTTCAATGTTACGTTGGGGGTAACAATCAAGTCCATTTTCTTAAAACTACGAATATCACCATAAATGGTATCCAACTCAAAGAACGGTCCGTTCGCCCATACTTTATAGCGGGAAGGGTATACTTTGGTATTGCGATATGTTCCTTCAGGAAGTGTGTTATACTCCAAGGGAACCGCTACATTTCCATACTCCAGATCAAGTAACTTTAATTTAGCTCCATAATATTCGGTAGCCACCTTTTCACCGGTCAGCCTGTCAATAAAAGCGCCTTCGTAGCCACCGGTCAAGTCATCCACACGTTCGTCAAGTTCACACCCTGACAGATTCAGTGTTAACACTGCTAAAAGTAACAGTTTGATATTTATATATAATCTAGCTCTATTCATATTCTTTTCTTTTAGGGTTATCAATTCCAACCGTCATTCTGCACGATACCCGGGCTTTTGCTTAAAGGAAGCGGACAATAATAGTCTCTTTCCTCGAACCATTTCACTCTCGTAGCCAAATCCGGTGCTTCTACTTTCTCCAACGTATAATAAACGGAGGCAGGAGAAGTTGTTTCATCGATATGAAGAATGGGATAGAGAGCCTTCAACGTTTTATTGTGCATCTTTTCTTCCCCAATGCGCCAACGCTTCAAGTCCCAATAACGGAATCCTTCATACATCAAGTCTATCCGGCGTTCATGCCGTACAACCTCCAAGTCCATCGTTTTGGCAGGCAATCCTCCATGTATACTACGCAATAGGTCAAAAGCGACTTGGGCAACCGCTAAATAGTCATTCACTCCATAGGTTGAAAGCTCAACGGCAGCTTCAGCCAAATTTAAAATAACCTCGCCATACCGAATAACGACAGCATCCTGATCGTTTTCTTGTATAAGATAATCATCCAACCTCTTCACTCCATACAGTGTTTTTTTCAGAAAAAATCCCCAGTTAGTAGTTCCTGCGGCGGAAAGGTTCAAGAAGATACCATCTGCTCCACTTTTCATGTATTTTTCGTGACCGGGCACTTTCCCCGCTCCCATCCAATCTTCAGATTTTTCATAAGAATATTCTTCAGTAGTTCCATCTGTCCTTTTTACGAGTGTTTTCCGGTAAATAGAGAAACGTTCTCCCAAGAACTCTCCTCCCGGATAAATAACAGTGGCATCCAGACGTTTATCACGATTTGCAAAAAAATCTTCGGGATTATTCTTTGAAGCGGCATAATCCAATGGCTGAATCTTACCGTCTAATGTTTCAAATTGTTCGACAACATCTAAAGGAGGAACCATAAAGGCACAGTAACCGGCCCGTTTAATACGATAAGACTGATACCAGTAATCCTCATATACAGCCACTCCTGTCTTGGCAACATTAGCAAAACGGAAAATTATCTCATTATTATTTTCATCTTTTCCATTAAACAAATCGCCAAATTCAGTAGAGAGCGCATACTTACCATCATCAACGATTTCCTTTGCTGCTTTTGCCGCTTCCAATAAATATGTTTTCGCCATTTCTTTGCGGATTCCCTGGAAACTATTATTTGAAACTTTTCCATACTTAGCAATAGTCCCCGCATACAACATAGCCCTCGACTTCAACGCCAAAGCTGTATACCGATTGGCACGGTCACGATCTTCTGATGCAATACGCTGTACTTTCGGAAGCAATACAAGAGCCGAGTCCAAGTTATCTTTTATATAATCCCAGGATTTTTCCTCTGTAGAACGATTGTTGATGGAGCTTACATCATCCAACGGACTTGAATACAAAGGCACGCCCCCATATCGTTTCACCATCTCAAAATACAGATAAGCACGAATAAAATAAGCCTCACCGACTGTACTCAACACCCCTTCATTATCCGAATTCTTATAAGTGGCGATAAACTTATTAACAATGTTGATTGTCTTATAATTCCATACCGCCTCAAATATTTCACCTTTGCTTTGAGAAAAGACTCCTCCAAAAACAGTACCCGGAGTGTTATTTCTCATAACCCCATTCTCGTACGTAATATTGCTCGCTCCATCATCGGTAAAAGCATCCAGATGATGTTGCCTGTACGACATTGCTCCGTCACCGATACAATGGATTGATTTACGTAATTCCGCATAATTGGATAAGAACTGTGCTTCTGCCAGTTCGGGATATTTGGCAATGTCCTCTTCACTAAGAATGGTTTTCGAATCGACAGTAAGCCAATCGCTACATCCACAGCACAAGCTCAATGCCAATACCATATATATGATAGATTTTACTTTCATAACCTGTTAGAATTTAAGATTTATACCTACATTAAATGACATGATTTGCGGATAGCTGGCAAACGAATACTGACTTTCAAGCTGTTCCGGATCAAAGAATTTCTGTGAGGAGAAGGTCAGGCAGTTATAAAGATTCGCATAAATCCTCAACTGTTTGATATTAGCTTTCTGGGTAATTCGTTGTGGCAAAGTATATCCCAACTCCACGTTTTTCAGACGAATGTAACTTCCATTCCACATCCAAAAATTAGAACTTAGACGATTGATCGTTACTGATGTAAAATCTCGGACTGCCGGAAAATACCCGGGTATCCATTCAGAATTCGGATCAGTATAATCGGCACGATGCCAACGATCGCCAAAATATTCCCAAGTGTTCAAGTTAGTAGCTCCTTCCTGGAAAGCATCCATATCGAAAGCACCGATCTGGAAGTCCGACAATGCCCCTCCCTGCCAGAACATGGAGAAATCAACTCCCTTCCAGGAAAGTCCCAGATTAATACCATATACCAACTCCGGATAAGCATTTCTTCCGATAGGACGTTGATCATAATTGTCAATATAGCCATCGCCATTCCAGTCTTCATACTTTAAGTCACCCGGCAATATGGCACTGTTATTATTCGAATTATTATGCATGGGTGCATTGGCTATTTCTCCATACGACTGATAACGTCCAATACAGTTATATCCCCAACGTACGTTATTCCAATGTCCTTCAGTGTTCCATTTCCATTCGTCATAACCGCTTGTAAATCTTCCGTGCTCAATGTTCCCTTTCCGGGTTCTGGACCACGACATGTTTCCTCCGACAAAATAGTTGACTTCTCCTATTTTATATTGATGATTCAATGAGAACTCAAAACCGCGGGTGTTGTCATGGTCTAAGTTATACCAAGTAGCCAATGCTCCTGCATTATCATTGGCCTTTTGTGCCGGAAGTCCCTTACGCTGACGATAGAACACATCTGCCGATCCGCTAAGCAAGCCATTCCACAACTTAAAATCAACACCCGCATTTATCATTGACGAGGTAGCCCATGTAAAATCCGGATTAGGATTCAAGGTGGGATTTAATCCATAAATGGTGCGGTCACCAAAATTCATCGGAGTACCCGGATATTGATATCCGCTTTGAAAATAGTATTGCTCATTATTAGCATAATATTGACTGGCAGCCGACAAGTCACCCAATTCTCCCCAGGAGGCACGAATTTTAAACTCATTCAAAACTTTCTTCAACGGGTTCATAAACTCTTCGTTTGTCAGCATCCATCCTACAGAGGCAGAGGGAAAGAAACCCCACTTATCGGCAAAATACTGGGCACCATCATATCGGAAGTTGAAATCGACAAAATACTTGGAACGATAATCATAAGAGAAACGACCGATGAAAGAAGCCGTCCTGTATTTACGGAAAACTTCACTATTTGTCACTTGTTTATTGGCAATTCCACCCGCCATCATATCCAACACAGTAGAAGGAAATTCTCCACGAGACGTAACAGTAGAACGGTTTTCCGCATCCGAGAATTCAAAGACCAGTCCGCTGTTTATATTATGATTCCCGAACGAGCGGATATAATTGATAAAACCTTGTCCGGTTATATTATAGGAAAAACCATCTTCCAAACTCAAACTTGCTTTATTGGCATTAGAGGCGGAAGCACTCTCATAATATTCCTGCGCATCCTCCCGATAGCCCATATAAACGATATTCATATTCCAGTTCTTATTCCACGAATCAGATTGCGTATATCCCATTGTAGCCTTCAAAGAAAGCCCCTCTACAAAGGGAACCTTATACTCTAAAGAAAAATCCACATTCAGATTCTTGGCTATTTTCTTGGAATATCCGGATGCCTCTTTATCCGCCAATGCCATCGGATTCACCGTACCTTCCCCACCAAATGCATAATAGTCGTCATGCCCCGGCCACTTTACCGGAATATTCGGAGCCATATCTTTCATTTTGCGGGCTATCTCATACGAAGCGGATCTCGGATAATTCAGACTGTTAATGACAGCTCCCACTCCGACAGATAACTTCAAGTTTTTCAGTATATCCGCATCCAAATTACTACGGAAATTGAAACGATTCTTATCAGTAGAATTTGTTGACCAAATACCTCCCTGATATAAATAGCCGGCTGAAATAAAATAACTGACTTTATCTGTGCCTCCCGAAATATTGATATTGGACTGGGTGATGGGAGCGTTCTTTATCATTTCCTCATACCAATTGGTATTATAAGCATAGTCACGTGTAGCCATATCAGCGGGAGTAATTACCGCGTTCTTATCATTAATTAATTTCATATTAGCATAATATTCACCGACTAATGTCTGCCACAGCGAGGTTGATGCAGGCTGTGGATAGTTATGAGGCATTTGCAATCCGAAGCGCGTATTGATATCCAATGTCGTCGGTTTGTTTTTTCCTCCTCTTTTAGTCGTTACAAGAATAACTCCATTTGCTGT
>USSR01000147.1 GCA_900557355.1 uncultured Bacteroides sp. | reverse complement strand
TCTTCATTCCAGTTAAATCCGCTACCACTGATCCCATCACCGACAAAGGCTTCATGATAGTTTTTCTTCCCTTGCTCCAAGTCATTGGTCGAATTTCCATAAAGTTTGTAACCGTTCTCTTCGCAAAGGTCTATGGCCTCTTTGGCAGCATCCATCGCTCTCTTCCACTTTTCCCGGTCATAAGTCTGGTTAATCAGAAAAGTGCCGTCGGGGTTTTTAAAGTCGGAATAAAACTCACTATTCCCATTGACTAACGGCGAGGCGGCATAAAGCAACAGCCGAGCCTTGAAAGCCAAGGCAGCAGAAGAGGTAGCCCTGTTTCTCTTACTTGAATCCCATACGCCAGGAAGTAATCTAGCTGCTTCCGAATATTTATTGGCAATGAAATCGACACATGTATCATAAGGAGAACGGGAGGTCATCATCTCGGCCGGAGAACTTTCCATTGGTATTTCCTTGTCAATAATAACTATCGGTCCATAGTACTCCAGCATGATCTGATGATAATACCCGATCAAAAACAGCGCTTCACCTTTCCACCAGCTCAGGTTTTCGGGGGTAATGTCCGATACCCTATCCAGATTATTAAGCACATTATAGCAATTGCGGATACTTTCCCATACTGCTTTCTTCACAGCACCCTGCGGATAAGATTTTGCTGTATTGCTCCATAATGAGTAATAAGTCGTTGTTGGGGATTCTTCCCCATAAACCAGACTGCGGAAATGAAACCAGCGCGTTGTTCCTCCTTTGCTCGTTATGATTTCGTTTCCTCCGGTAAAATCAGGAAATTGTTGGGGATGGAAATAGTTAGGGATATTCGCGTAGCAAGACAGTACCATTCCTTCAGCCTGATATTGTGTCCGGTAGATATCATCCACGGTAGCAGTACCTTGCGGAACCACATCAAGAAAATCACATGATGCCATCATTAAACAGCCGATTGCCGACAGGCATAACTTTGTATATATATTTTTCATAACTTATTCTGTTCTTAATTAATAATGAAACTGAATCCCGATCTTGGCCGTGCGCTGTAGCGGATATTTCAAACCATTCCCACTTCCCATTTCAGGATCCCAGGTACTGAACGGAGAGAATGTCAGCAAATTAGTACCTGCTGCATACACACGCAGCCACGGGAAGAAGGAATAGCCCAGTTCGGCATTCTTCAGGCGCAGGAAAGCTGCGTTACGTAGGTAATAAGTGCTGGTTTGCGCATTGTTCGTGATAAATTCGGGTGATAATCGGGGATAGGCGGCACCGGCTACATTATTGCTTTCCGACCAGTGGTCATCAACGATATACTGTGCAATGTTATATCCTTTATGGCCCGCTTCGCTGAACGGATGAATATCGCTCATCATTAAACTGACTTTGGCCACTCCCTGGAAAAACAGAGACAAATCCCACTTTTTATACTTCAACGTTCCTCCAAAACCATAGATAATCTCCGGAATTTCAGGATTGCCGATAATCGTCCTGTCATAACCATTCACCACGTTATCACCATTCAGATCTTTATATTTAATATCTCCCACCGTATAATTTCCGAACGACTGTTTGGGAGATCTGTCTATTTCCTCCTGAGAAGTAAACAATCCGTCAGACACATATCCCATAATACTGTTTATCGGGTGTCCGATTCTTGAAGAATAGGGTTCTACATTCACCGGTTCGTCTATCTCCGTAATCTCATTATGTGCATAGGTCAGACTACCGTTCAGGCGGAGCACCCAATCTTTGCCAATTACTTTGCTGTATGCTACACTCATATCCACACCCTTATTCTTTACCGAGCCAATGTTGGCATAAGGCAGCATACCTGTCACTCCCATTGTTGAAGGGACGGACGAACGTTGCATAAAAATTCCACTACGGTCTTCCTTGAAATAATCAATGGTTATATCCATAGATTCAAGAAGGGTCATATCGACACCTAAATTCAGCTTTTTCGATTTCTCCCATGTAGCGTTCGCATTACCATAAATATTTACAAGCGGCCCATTCACGCGGGTACCGCTACCAGTCCACCAATCCAAATTATTATTCATACTGACTTCTGTTACATAGGGAAAGCGAGTGGCAAGCGCATCATTTCCGGTCAATCCATAAGTAGCTCGGATTTTCAGAGTGGAAACTGTTTTTTTTAACGGTTGGAAAAACTTTTCATTAGAAATAGTCCATCCTAGGGCAATCGCAGGGAAGAATCCGAAACGATGCCCGCTTCTGAAATTCTCCGAGCCATTATAACCAAAGGTAGCCTCAAGCAGGTAACGCTGACCAAAACTGTAGGTCAGACGTCCGGCCATCCCTTGCTCACGGTAAGGAAGAAGATCTTTTTCAGCTCCGCCGTCCTTCACTTTCTTGGTTTCTTTCATGTGGTAAACAAGGGTAGCTCCCACATCATGTCCACCAAACTGGCGTGAGTAGTCCAGCGCTCCCTGTAAAGACCAGACACTCTCTGTCGGATCACGCCCGGAATTGCTCTTCAGATAAGGTTCTCCCGGCTCACCGATAGTCGAAGTCTTATAAAGGTAGTTTCCCTGATCATCCATCGTATAGTCATCAGATACTTTATAGTAGAAAGGTACAATCCAATGATCCAGCCAGTTAAAACTGTAATTATAGAAAGATGCCAGTCCGGTGAGTTTTAACCCTGGTGTGACAAACTTCAAGTCCTGTTCGAGATTGAAAGCGGTCGTCATATAGACATAATTTCGTTCCGTATAACCTTCACTCAATTTGGCGTAAGGATTCGGCTCTGATTTTCCCACATCCCACGGATCATTGCTACCGTAGCGGATGTATGTATCCCCTGGTTCAGCAGGAAGTGTAGCAGGAAAACGTACGGGATTCCCATGCATGGAATAGGCGAACAAATTCCGGGTACTTGTTTTGGGGGCATGGTGGTAGAACAACTGCGTATTCATATTTAGCCCCACTTTCGTCGTAGAGGTAACACGGGCTGTCACATTACTCTGAAACAGGTATTTCTTGTTGCGCATACCCACATCAAGCTTATCTTCCTTGGGTTGCCGGATGATACCATTTTCATAGAAGATTCCAGCATTCAGGAAGTAATCCACATTTTTGCTTCCGCCCTTGATGGAGATATTCAAATTCTGATTAACGGCGAAGTCTTTGAACAACATACTGTACCAGTCATTGTTTGGGAACAGGTAGGGATTTGCATTGGCACGTGTTTTATCTATCTTATCCCGGCTATAGAAAGGCTCATACTCTTGGTTATTGGCAATAGCCTGATTATAAACGGCTTCATTATACATATCCATGTAAGTCGGGCCATCTGCCATTTTCTGCACATAGGTAGGCATGGAGAAAGTATTATCAAAGCGGATATCTACAGACATTTTCTCGGAAAGCTGTCCTTGCTTGGTAGTAACGATGATAACTCCGTTAGCCCCCCGTGAGCCGTATAGGGACGTTGCCGTAGCATCTTTCAGCACAGAAAACGACGCGATAGATTCTGGAGGAATATTGTTCATCATCGTAGCGTTGATTTCCACACCGTCAAGTATGATCAGCGGTGAGGTATTCGAACCAAAAGTTGATATACCACGTATATAGAATTTCGCCTCATCAGAGCCTGGTTCACCCTGTGTTTGTACGGCGATGATACCTGGAACGTTCCCGGCAAATGAAGTACTAAGATTACTGGATGTCATCTTCAGGTCTTCCGGCTTCACTGCCTGCACAGCTCCCACGAGGGATTCTTTCTTTTGTTTGCCAAAACCGACCACGACCACTTCATCCAGCATCATACTCCTGTCCGGAGTCAAATTAACGGAAATGAACTTCTTATCTTTTACCACTACCGTTTTCTTCTGGTACCCAACATATGAAATGATCAATGATGCGTTCTTTGCCAACTGTATAGTGAATATACCGTCCACATCTGTTATAACCCCGTTCTGCGTTCCACTTTCCAATACGGTAGCTCCAATAACAGGCTCTCCGTTTTCGTCTCCCACATATCCTTTCATTTCTGCTTTTACTTCTTTTTGCTGGCTCTCGTCGATCTTTCTATTATCTGCCGCCGTTACAACGGAAACGGGAAATAATGTGAAGGCTAACCATAACAGGATGCAACAGCTTTCGCTGGTAAGGCATCCTTGTTTTACTTTACAGTTCATATATCAATAGATTTTTTGATTAGTAGTGTAGATTTTTCTCTGAAATACAGGGAGGTGTGTCGTAATGCACGATGTACCCTCTTTTTTATTCATTACTATACAACTCTGTTCATTTTCTTTTCTATTATTCATTGTGTGTGCAATTTATTTTATAATTATTTCTTTGACTTTATATAAATTACAGTACAAATTCTCAAACTAAGAATCGTTTATATATACGATAGGAAAACAACTCTCTCTTCCGCCCGAAGGCTGGCTGGCAAAAAAAAGTAAATACCTTGTCATACATCAAATTTAGTTGTTAATATATTTGCAAAATTACCCGGAACAACTCGGATAAAATATCAGAAAATGACCTGATATTATAAAATTTAAAGCAAAATACATATTACTAGTGCGATATGAAATCTTTAGGCAGTACTCCGAACTGTTTTTTAAAACAGCTTGAAAAATAGGAGGGGGTACTGAACCCTACCATGTAAGAGACTTCCACCACTCCATAGGTTCCTTCTTTCAGTATGGAAGCTGCCTGCTTCAAACGGAAAAGGCGGAGATATTCGTTCGGACTCATATTTAGGATTCCTTTCAATTTCCGGTAAAAGTTGGAACGTCCCATATTCATTGCATCCGCTATATCATCAATTTGCAGGTCCGTATTATCAAGATGGCGTAATACATACTCATTTAACTTGCTAATAAACATCTCATCGGCCTTTGTCTGCGCCATTGCATCTGCTTTGATAAAAGGAAATTCAATAAAGTGACGGCGTAATCTTTCCCGATTACTCAACAGATTTGCTACATTGGCACGAAGATACTCCATAGAAAACGGCTTTTCAATATACGCATCCGCCCCTTCTTCAAGTCCTTCGATTCTTGATTCCAGATTAGTTTTAGCTGTCAATAATATTACAGGAATATGACTATAGTCCAGATTTTGTTTCAGATGCTTGCATAATTCAACCCCGTCCATCAGAGGCATCATAATGTCACTTATTATCAGATCCACAGATTTCTGTTCAAGAACGTCCAACGCCTCGACCCCATTTTCCGCAATCAGTACATGATACAATGAAGACAATTGCCTGAACACAAAAGCAAGCATATCCTTATTATCTTCTACAACCAATATGGAAGCAACCTCTCTTTTATCTTTATCAGAAACTTCACGATCTTCATCATCATACCCAGGTTTCTTATGTTGTTCTTCCGAATCATCCGGAAGTGTCTGGTGTAATATTGGAATGGAAAGAATGAAACGGTTACAATCTAGCTCCCGGTCCATCACCAGCATACCTTGATGCAACTCTGCCAAGTAACGAGCCATAGCTAATCCGATGCCTGTGCCCGAGACAATATCTTTCCCGTCCCGGTATTGGACAAAGGCTTTAAAAATATTTTCACGCATTTCGATAGGGACTATATTCCCATCATTACTCATAGAGATAGTGAACACCTCATTCTTCTCATCAACAGACAAATGGAGATAAACGTATGTCCGGGCATATTTCAATGCATTAGCAAACAGATTACTGAGAATTTTGGTCAAAGCCTCTTTGTCAACAGAAGCCAACAATTCTTCCTCTGGAACTTCTACTTCAAGTTTAATTCCCCTTTGCTTTGCCAAAGTGGTGAAATACTTATAAACAGAGTGGACGATAGTACCGATATTATATTCTTTCGGATTCAATTTAAAACCTTTATTTTCCGCTTTACGGAAATCAAGTAATTGGTTTATCAGGTTCAGTAACCTCTCCACGTTCTGATCCATAATTTCCAATTCCATCCTTACATTTTCGGAGAGTTCCCTATCAGCAAGTACATTCTCCAATGGGCACTTTATCAGTGTTAAAGGAGTACGGATTTCGTGTGCCACATTTGTAAAGAAATCTATCTTAGTGGTGTAGAGTTCCTGCTCCTTTTCCTGTTCGAACTTCTCCATCTCTTTACGCTGCTTTTCAATAGTACGCTTCCTTAAATAAAAGAAGAGGGCGAAAAATGTACCGAGTATCAATAGGATATAAATCAGGTATGCCCATACGGATAAATAAAACGGGGGCAATATCCTGATCCCCAATGTGCGTACATCTGGATTCCATACACCATCACTATTCGCACCTTTCACGCGTAACATGTATGTCCCATAAGGTAAATTGGAATACGTAATAGGGCCCTTACCCGCTGTATGCCATTCGGAATCATACCCTTCCAGTCTATATAGCAGTGTATTCATGCTCGGTGACTGATAACTTATCGCAGCTATCCTGAAGGAGAACGAATTCTGATTTGACTGAAGTTCGATATGGTTTGACAAAGTGATACTTTGTTTCAATGGAGAGCCTTTTTCTCCGACTACCACCTTTTTATTAAAGAGCATAAAATCGGTAATCAAAACAGAGGGTAAAAAATCATTATCAATAAAGGAGGAGGGGGCAAAGGAGATGAAACCGTTAATACAGCCAAAATAAATCCGTCCATTCTTATCCTTATAGCTGGACTGGTAATTAAACTGGTTACTCAGCAACCCATTAGCAACTGTATACACTTTAAAACTGGAATTCTTCGGGTTAAAATGCACCAGCCCTTTATTGGTTGAAACCCAGAACAATCCCTTTTCATCTTCTTCAATCCGATAAATGACGTTGCTTGGCAGACCGATACCGTCATAACGGACAAAGGTGTTGGCGGAAGGCACAAAGCGGCAGAAGCCACCTCCTTGTGTGGTAAACCATAGCTGATTTTGACTGTCTTCAAAAATACTCAGCACCTTATTGGATGGAAGGGTGGACGAGTCTGCTTCCTCATGTACGAAATGTTCCCAACCACCTGTACGGACATTCTTTTTATAGACGCCATCGGCATAAGTTGCCAGCCATAAATTCCCCTGCTTATCCTCCTTTATATAATAAACAAACGTCCACCCAAGTTCGGGGACGCGTTTAAAACGTTCCGTATCTGGGTTGTACCGAAACAATCCTATTGTTGTTCCAAGATACAGATCGCCCGCAGTTATCCGGCAGATAGAAAAGATATCACTTGCAATATTATCATAGTGCTTTACAGCGTATGTCCTCAAATCAATACGCTTCAATCCTTTTGCAAAATTCCCAACCCACAGATAATCTCCGTCCAAATACAATCCGTGAACATTATGATAAATATCCGGATGAATGAACGGTTCGATTTTTCCAGTACTAGGATAATAATGGAAAAGCCCCTTATCTTCTGTACCTATCCAGAGTGTGCCGTCATGGGCGGCACAAAACTCCCGCACCCTTTTTCCCATTTTGTTTGATTCTTTCTGGGGATAGACTTTATCAAAGTAGGTATATTGCCGGGGGTAATAATTCACACCCCCAAAATAAGTCCCTATCCACATTCCGCCTTCACGGTCTTTGAGAATCGAATAGATGGCATTGTCAGAGATTGAATAGGGATCACCGTTGACGTTCTGCAAGTGGATGATTTTTGCCGTGTGCAGATTATAGATATAAAGTCCCGATTCGGTTCCTATCCATAATTCGTCATCTGAATAAAATGCAAGTTCCCTGATATAAATATCACCTCCCAATTCATCCTTGGAAAGAAGGGTACGGATAGTCTTATTAGTTAGGTTCACTTCTTTCAGTCCGAATACAGTTCCCACATACATGCAATTATAGGGTCCGGGGAGCAATTTATAGATGTATTCATCTCTGAAAGACACTTTTGAATCTTCTGGAAAAATCGGAGTTAAAGTTTTAAGCTTGTCTTTTGAATAATACAGATTTCCATCACGTATGTCCAACCAGCAGACATCGTCCGAATCAAAATAGAGTTGGCCGGAAGTTTTAAGGTTCAGAGTACCGGACCCGTCCGACTGATAATTAACCAACTGGCTATCCTGGGGATTGTAATAGAAGATTCCCCGCGTCTGAGTTACAACCCAGATACCTCCTTTCTGGTCCCCAGTTATCAGATTGACCGTACAGTCTATATCTATGTTTGAATTACTTATCAGAGTAAAATGCCTGACCTTTTCCATTTGTGGGCAATAGACATATAGGCCTACGTCTGTCCCAATCCATATTTGCCCAAGATTGTCTTCATACAAAGAAGTGATGAAATTATTGCCCAAGGTTCCGGATTCTTTCATGAAAGTCCGAAAAGAGATACCATCATACCGGTCAAGACCATCCTTCGTCCCAAACCACATAAATCCTTGTTTATCCTGAAGGATGGCATGGACCGTATTCTGGGATAATCCATTATTGATATCAAGTGAACGGAATGCATATTGTCCTTCATTCAGAACGGCAAGGGAATAAAGAGGCATCAAAGAAAGAAGTATTAATATAACTAAAATACGTAGTCTCTGCATTGTCTTAATTGTTAGTTTCATTAATTAACATACAACAGGATATAAGAATATCCTGAAAAGTGGATATCAGAGCTATTTCAACAGTATATTCTCAGTACGTCCCGGTGTCAGCAATTCCCAAAGGGATGCTACCGTCCAACCGGGAGCAAACATGTCATTATAATATCCTTTTCCATTCCTTCCATAATCCCAGTTGGTGTGCTGGATCACTTCCGGATAATAACCAACTTTTATCACTCCACACATATGTCCTTTATAAGGAAGTAACTGGCACATGGAAGTAGAAATGACTTCAGCAAAATCAGAGAAACGAGGTTCATTATACTCTTTGGAAAGCCAACGGAGCACATCGGCAAATTCAAAAATAAATACATCAATATGATTATTCTCCACCGAGACATTTCCCCAGCCGCGAGTTTTCAGACCGATATCACCCAACATCTGCCCGGGAGCAAACGGAACGTCCCAGACGTAATACCAGGACAAGGCAAAATAAGCCGCTTTTCGTGTCAGAGAGGCATAGTGGTTATGTTCCGTACCATTTGTTATCAATGATAAATAGTAAGTTGCCGTAGCGGTATAGAGGGAAGCTTCCTTATCCTCACAGTTTGCATCCAGCGTAGAGGAGAAATAGTCAGCCTTTGATATAAGCTCTTTTTCCAGATATTCCGCAGTACGCCGGGCAGCGGACAGATAGCGTTTGTCCTTAAAATATTTATATCCCATAACCAGAGGTAATGTAGCGGATGGAGTACTTCCTCCACTTCCGTCAACAACTGTAAAGTCATCATGGAATTTACGTGGAAAACTTCCATCTGGATTTTGCAGTTGCAAGAACATATCGAGCATTTTCTTTAAGCGTTGTTCCCAATCAGGATGGTGACGTTTATACTTCTGTTCATAATTCAGATAATGAAACATGGCATAAATTCCTTCCGACTGACGACGTATGCTATGCACTGGGCGTTCTTCTTTCACATCACTATCATTTTCCAGATTTACCCATTCACGCAAATAACCGGTTTCCGTAAAGCCATTTTCTAAGTAACTATCAAATATCTTTTTACTGCTAGCTGCAAGGTCATCACGTCCATTCTCATTGCCAAACTCCCATGCATTGAAAGCGTTTAGAAGTACGCGACCGACAAAACCTATCTCTGCTACATTCATGTTGGCACAGGCTGCCACTTTCATTTCAGGGCTGGAGTAATAGGCAAGAGCTTTGTCCCCAACAAAACTTTCCACAAAATAATTGCTCAGCACTCCTTTTATCTCTTCTGGAGAAAAAGGTATTTTCACAGGTTGGGGACGGTATGTATCATAACAATATTCCCAAGTATGGCAAATAAAATCTGAGTAGTCTGTAGCCTGCCCCTCGATAAATTCCCAGGTCAGGAGTACTGTTTCTCCTTTTTTTAGATATTGGAAAGATGTAACCTCCGGAGCCAGCGTCAACTTACGAATATAGGTTTTAGGAGCTTCTCGGTAAGGAAATCCAAAAGATAGTGTTGATGTTCCGTCATGGCTCTCAAAGCCGGTGAACCCTAGGGACGTTTTGCCCGAGAGGATGATTTCGCCTGTTTGGTGGGTAGCAAGGGCATCCCATTGAAAATCGTCCTTGCGTGCCACAGTCATATAACGTCCATCTTTCTGATTGAAGATACCGGTAAGGGGTGAGCTCAGACGATCCTCACGTACCAGCCAACTCTCTGATATATGAAATGAAGGAGCACCTTTAGGAGAACGTAAATTGCGACTATACCAGAATCCTGGTAGATAAAACATACAGTCATTATGTCGGAAGCCTGTTTTCAACTGTTGTTGATAATTAAAGTACACGTCTTCCAATGCCGTAATACTTACTACCATTACACATTTAACATTGTCACGTTCTATTCTCTCTGTAATGATTAATGGTATTTTTTCTTCAGACTCTAACAGATAGATTCCCTTATCATCAACGGCTCCTTGAAAAGCAAGGGAATAGTTTCGTGATTGATTACCGGGAACCTTCAAGGAGACTTGTGCAGATATTCTTTTATATATATCATTAACAGTCCTAGCATCAATAGTAATAGTACAGATCATCAGGCAACAAAGCATACATCTTAATTTTGTCATATAAATCAGATAATTTAGTTTATTAATATTCTTTTAATTTGCGTTCCAAAATTAGGATATTACGTATACAAAGAATGTGATTTTTTGAGCAATTATTATAAGATTTCAGTAGAATTCATAAGAAACAGCCCATTAAGTATTTATTTTTTAATCCTCTATTAAGATCCCATTACAATATACACTTATATTTTTATTGGGATATTTAATACTACAAATGTAAATGTGTCAGAATGCGGGCACAACCTCAGGTCCCTAGCCTTTGTATTGACGAGACTTCTTTAAGCTGCGGAGAATTATATACTGTTGTCACTAATCGTGCGGGACGTGGTGGCAGAGGTACACTTGTGACCATGATACGTGGCACGAAGTCTGAAGACGTCATAAAGGTGCTTGAAATGATTCATGTCTCCAAGCGCAAGACAGTCAAAGAGGTCACTTTAGATCTTTCGCCGACCATGATGCGGATTGTCCGAACGGCTTTCCCCAACGCCACTATGACAAATGACCGGTTTCATGTACAGAAGCTCTTTTATGAGGCAATTGATGAACTCAGGATTACTTATCGCTGGATGGCACGGGATTTAGAGAACGATGAAATTCAGCGGTGCCGAGAGCAAAATATAGAGTATGTTCCGTTTCGATATACCAATGGCGATACCCGTAAGCAGCTGCTGGCAAGGGCTAAACATGTACTTGTCAAGCATTTTAGTAAATGGACTGAATCCCAAAGAATACGTACGGAAATCATATTCGAACATTATCCGGAATTGAAATCAGTTTACGACTTAGCTATAGAGTTGACCAATGTGTGCATAATAAGCACTATGACAAGGATGTGGCACGTGGAAAGCTTGCCTTGTGGTACAATAAAATAGAAAAACTTGGATACGGATGTTTCAGAACCGTAACAAATACCATGCAGAACTATTATGAAACAATACTAAACTATTTCGTTAACAGGGAAGCAAATGCATTTGCAGAATCATTCAATGCAAAAATTAAAGCGTTCAGAGCACAGTTTAGGGGAGTCGGAGATATGCAAACTAACAGTGTAGATTTAACATACCCACAGGGTTTTCGGACTGCCCCCTAATAACTCATCTGCTGTTTTGAACAGTACTAATTTAGATCTTCCCATGACAATAAACCGTTAATTAATCTCCGCAAAGATAAAAAAACAGGGGATGGAAAAGGAATGAAAATAACAAAGTTTAAGCAGTAACCTACCAACTCATACTACCCCATA
>USSR01000146.1 GCA_900557355.1 uncultured Bacteroides sp. | reverse complement strand
CTTCCGATCGTTTCAGTTCCTCTAATAAAGCTTGTTTCAGTTCATTTTCAATCTCAGCATAATCCTTCTTGCCTATCAGGTTATCGAGGCAGAACGGGTCATTACCAATATGATACAACTCAAACTCAGGACGTTTATTAAATGCCAGATCGAAATAAGGACGAATAACGGGGTCCTTATGATTTTCTATCAGAAACGTCTTAGAAGGTGCATCATCCACATCAGTAAATGCCCAATCGGGATGGAAGGTACCATCTTCACCGATTCCGTACATGGGGCATAGTTCGCCCGTTTTCTTATTTAGCATCTGAGGAGCTCCGGCAGGCCAACGTTCCGGTCTAAGGTTCCAGATTAACAGATAATCCTGGTTGCGGACAGCACGCTGCGGATATCCTAAATTCTGCCATCGGGAAGAAGAATGCCTCTCACGGCCCATATACACATACTTTTTCGACTGATCTACTATTCCTTCTTTTTTCGATTTAAGTATATTCATAAAGCTTCGTCCTGAGATAGGAAGCATTCCATCCGGTTTCACTCCCGCTATTTCCAAAATGGTAGGGGCAATATCCACAAAGCTAATCGGATCATCTACCCGGCGTTTTCCCGGAAAACCTTTCGGATAACTAACTGCGAAAGGAACATGTACCCCATATTCAAAACAATTGGCTTTTGCCCGGGGAAAAGGCATACCATTATCTGCCGTTACTATAACAATTGTATTATTGAGTTCACCTATTGAATCCAGATATTCCAGCATTTTAGACAAATGCGAATCAGCCCATTCTATTTCTACGGCATAGTCCAGCATATCTCCTCTCACTTCTTCCGAATCGGGAAGAAAGCCGGGGACATCTACCTGATCGAGTTTTTTTCCATTGCGCTTCCATGAACCTTTTTCATAGACGCGATGAGGCTCGGTAGCTCCATACCAAAAATAAAAAGGCTGTCCGTCTTTACGTTGCTGCATGAAGGAACGGAAATTCTCATAATAGTTCGTCAATCCAATTCCTTTGGCCGTACGCAAATCCGAAGAAGTGTTTTTTTCATATTTATGTTTATTGAATGGATGTCCGGCAGCGTTTCCTTTTCTCCATAATGTATCCTGATCGTTCCGTGCATATTGGAAAGGGTCTACACCCTTTCCTGTAAAACCGGTGTAATATCCGCTTGCTTCCAGAAGATCGACAAACGGAACATGCTCTTTCATCCAGGAAGAAGCATGCTGCCCGGATTGCTTGTTTTGCCAGTGATGGCGCCCTGTTACCAAACTACTTCTGGAAGGTGCACTCCCCGGAGAGCCGCCATAACAATTTGTGAAGTAGATTCCATTAGAAGCCACTCTGTCGAATCCCGGTGTATTTACAAACCGGCTACCGGCAAAACTGGTATGTGCATAACTTTGGTCATCGTTTATCACGAATAAGATATTCGGACGTTTGGCAGGTTCTTCTTTTCCTTTAGTTCCAGCAAGTACCCCCGAACTTAATGAAAGTAGCACAGCTCCAGTTATATATCTCATAGGATCGTTATTTAAAAACATATTATTTTGGATTTTATTCTTCTATTCTTTTTAATCACCCTCGTATACCAAAGGAGGAATGTTCTTTTCCGTACCAGGGTACCCTTTATTCTGATTGATGATTCCCCCGGAGTTTGCATTGATTGCATACGAAGGAATAGGCCAGAATATATGGAAAGGTGAACAAGTGAAATAGTTTCCGTATGGAGTCTGTACACCTTTATTATAAAAATCGCTAATTTCTACTACCCTATCATACCAGAAGTTATCTTCTGTCAGCCTATCCATGGTATATGTCTTTCCATTGTAGCAAGGAATTCCTGTCCGGGCATAAATGATAGCTATTCGCGTTAATTCTACTTTACGCGGCTCCTCATAATACAATTCTCTTGCCCTTTCATCCAATACAGCACCTACCGTTTGCTTTTCAACATCCGCAGCAGAATACATATATTGTGCATTGGCTCTTTTCCGTATCGTATTTATATCTTCGGCAGCTTTCTGCCACTCGCCTTTCCAGACATAAGCCTCCGCCCTAAGCAAATAGGTTTCAGCCAAACGGAAAATATAGAAGTCACCCGGACCTCCCTTGGGTTGTACACGGTCAGGATCAGGATACCATGTTTTATAATTTGGCCAACCATACCAGCATCGGATGGTATCCTTACACAAAATAGTACCTTGATCACTATATAGTTGGAGATGCTTCCCATACCATTCGTTTCCGTTTTTTTTCAATGCAGGATTGTTATAAACCAGCATTTCCATAGTCATCCAGTTTTCATTATCTGTCCGATGCCTATAATCAGAAAAGTCTTCTACGTGATTAATGGTCCATACTCCCTTTTGTGCATACCAAGTAGGGCGAATACGACTGATTCCCCTACCATATTTTTCAACAATACCTATTTCATTCTTAGCTGCATCCGACATACCGTTTGCTCCATTGGGAGTTTTAATGACTCCAGTCAGTCCATAATAAGGAAGTGCATTATACATAACCTGAGTACCGCTAGTATTTCCTTCCATACCATATCTATCGATAGTAAGTAATAACCCTTCAGTATTTTCAGGCAGACTCTTATTTTCAATACGGAACATATCCCATATCACATCTTTATCTGCAACACTTTTATTTGATCCGAAACGTTCAGTACAGAGTTTATGAACTCCCCCATTTATAATTTCGGTTGTAATTCGGATAGCATCATCAAATCTCCCTTCAAGTAAATAGTATTTAGCAAGCAAATGCTTACAGGCAGCTTTGGTCACCTGTCCACCTTTTACTTTATTAGCTTCAGGAACATGTTGTGCAGCAAACTCCAAATCCTTTATCATTTTCAACCAAATGGACTCTTTTGTGGTAGTATAATAATCAACCTTGGGTTCGGTAAGTTCGTCCAAGACCAAAGGTACATCTCCATACTGCAAAGTTTTCATATAGTAGCGATAAGCTCTTATAAAATAAGCTCCACCTAATAGCGCATTCTTTGATTCTTCCGATTTGAATGTAGCTTCATTAATTCTGTTTATAATTGTATTGCAGTTCTTTATATTAATAAAGGAATTATCCCAGTACCATCCAATTCTAGTGTATGCTAAATGATTATTTTGTCCGTCAGGAAGCATCTGATTGTTCAAATCCTGCCATGGAGTCGCCTTATCGGTTGTACCGTCTACAGCTATATCCGAATATTTCATATTTGTACAGAACGGCGCTTGATCGGCACAAAATTCTCCTCTGAAAGTCGTCATTGCCTTATCCAATACCGCTTGTAATCCAGCCTCATCAATCAATGCATTTTCAGGAGCATAAAAAGAGAGTGGCTTAGGATCAAGGAAATCTGATCCGCATGAGCTAAACAAGCAGACAGTAAATGACAATATCGCTGTTTTATATTTCATAATGGTTTTCATATCTATATAATTTGATTTAGAACTTAAAGGGTCATATTTAATCCAAAAGTGAATATTCTTTGTGAACGCATTCCATCTTCGGGGTCACCGAATTTCCAGTCTTTTGCCCACATAGCTGCATTCTTTACATTCAGTGTTAGTTTAAGATTGGATATAGGAGTCTTTTTCAAGAACTTAGCAGGAACTTTATAAGCTAAAGCTATATTTTCCAAACGTATATAAGACTTATCGAACCATACTGAATAATTGACTCCTTTTGCAGGTGCAGAGCGCAATCTGGCAAAATCATCCAACTGATTTTCAGGAGTCCAATAAGGAATATCCCTAGAGTTACAGCGATCTTCTATATGATCTGCATGTTTTGCCAAATTATAACTCCCCTTATGCCCCCAGAGAGAATACAGAACAAAAGAGAATTCAAAGTCATTAAACAGCGTAAAAGTATTGTTCAAAGTCCACGAAAAACGTGGGGTTTTATATCCCAGAAATTGCTTGTCTTCATCTGTCAACAACCCGTCATCATTTACGTCCTCCAACCTGAAGTCACCAGGTGCCTGATTCCACTTGGCAGCCTCTTCTTCTTGTCCGATCTTCCAGGTTCCCAGAATCTTATAGTCCCATATCACATCTTTTGCCTGACCGATAAACCAGTTATTGGTCTTGTCATCCGGTTCTTTTTGCCCTACAAAGTTACCATCTTTATCAAAAACATCATACTTTTCACCGGTTATAGTAATAATCTTATTCCGGTTTAATGAGAAGATCAGATTGGATGTCCATTCAAAATTATGTTGTCTCATATTGATACTGCTCAGAGAAAGTTCGAATCCCTTGTTTCTGATTTCTCCCAAATTGGCGTACACTCTTTTGTATCCGGTGATGGTAGGAAGTTCTCTGTTTACCAATACATCCGTGGTCGACATATAATAGGTTTCTACGGTTCCGTTTAAACGGCCATTAAATAGTCTGAAGTCCAAAGCCAGGTTATAAGCCTCTGTCTTTTCCCATTTAAGCTTTTTGTTTCCCATTGTATTTATTTCCAGAGTAGGAATTGTAATCGGATTTCCATTTAAATCGGTATTCAATGATTTTTCAGCAAGCATTTTAGACAGAGCTGCATAATTTGTAATGTCCCTGTTTCCATTTATTCCCCAAGATGCTCTTAACTTCAGATAATCAACAAACTTCATTTTAAAAAACTTTTCTTCTGAAATCACCCATCCCAAAGCAGCGGCCGGGAAGGTAGCATAAGGATTGGAATATCCGAACAAAGACGATCCATCCTTTCGTACCGATAAAGTCAATAAATACTTGTTCATGAAACCATAGTTGAGTCTGGCCATCAGAGCATTCGATGTTCTGACCTCATCATTACTTGAAAGTTCCGGCAAATTACCTATAGCCATATCATGATACCCGAGTATATCGTTCGGAGTAAAGTTCTGGTTACTCATTTTCTCCGTATCATTACGGAATTTTTCTGCATTTGCCAGTAAGGTGACATCTACCTTATGTCTTTGCGCAAAAGTCTTATTCCAGTTTATAATGTTATCGACTTGCCACTCTCTTCTCAAAGAATTCTCACGCGAAGCACGTCCTCCGAACAACTTCCATTCCGGGTGTTCAGAAGAATCATGTATGTTGTTATGATAGAAGACGAACCGGGTGGTATAATTCACCGTATAAGTAATTCCAAATGGCAAATCCAGAGTGGCATAGATTTTAGGAAAAAAGGTAAAATATTCCTGCTCCCTCGACCTGTATGTAGAGTTTAATAAAGGATGTTTTGCTTGATTATCATCATTAGGATACAATTTCAATGTTTCTTCATCACTTTCATAAAAGGAACTGTAAGGAGTGAGTTTGGTATACTGATCCACATCTGCGGGAACAGAGCTTTCGTCACGATAAGAAAATTGGGCATTCAGACCTACTTTCAAAAAGCGGGCAGGTTTCCCCTCTATATTCACCCTTGAACGTATGGTAGAAAATTCATCTCCCTTTACTAATGACTCATTCGACATATACCCCAATGACCAGTAATAAGAGAAATCTTCTTTTTTCCCGGAAAGACTTATGTTATAATCCTGCCTCGGACCATTATGAAAAATATAGTCTTCCCAATCGATACTTCTTCCCGCTTTGTAATTCTCTATCTCCAATCCGGTCAGTCGCAGTCCCGACAACCAGGCATCTACCAGATTATCCGATGTGGTACTATGGTAGGCCATCCATTGATCCAAATATTGAGAATCTATCGTACGCGGATCATCAAAAGGGCTCCAAGGAGTCTGTGGTACAGTTGCACTATAAACTGACTTAAACATATCAGAACGCCACTTAATAAATCCATCTTTATCATACGGCTTTACCCTGTTCGCTGTAGTAGCTATACCGATACTTCCATTAAAGTTGACAACAGGTTTTTGAGAGTTTCCTTTCTTGGTTGTAATAGCGACCACTCCATTGGTGGCTCTCGAACCATAAACCGCAGCGGAACTTGCATCTTTCATAATATCCAGCTTCTCAATATCATTCGGGTTTATATCTGAAATATCACCATTATAGATCACTCCATCGACAATAATCAGAGGGCTCGATCCGGCAGTCAACGTATTGTCACCACGAATCATCATATCACTATTTCCCTTCGCTGAAACAGAGTATCCCACACTCATACCCGGAATACTGTTGCGCAATAAATCGCCAACACTGGATGGAGTATAGTTTTGCATACTTTCCGCTTTCACCTGAGAAATAGATCCGGTTAGGTCACTTTTCTTTGCCACTCCATAACCCACAACAACTACTTCATCCAGAATTTGTGAATCTTCCTGCAAAGTGACTGTTATATTCTGATTATTTTTTACAGGAACCTCTTGGGTAAGATATCCGATATAAGAAATCTGTAGAACTGCATTTTCCGCAACATTCAGGGAAAAGTCTCCATTCACACTGGTGATTGTACCATTTGATGTTCCTTTTTCCATGATATTACATCCAATGACCGGCTCTCCGGTATTATCCTTAATTATACCCGTAATTCGCTTGCCTGTTTGCTGAGCGGCCTTACTCTTTTCATCTGCTTTAAAAATAACGATGTGCTTATCCTCTATTATATATCCCAAATCCTCCCCTTTAAAAAGAGCATCCAAAATTTGGGTGATGCTGCCATTCTTAATATCAAGGGATACTTTTTTCTTCAGGTTGATTTCCTCATTGCGATACCATAAAGAATATTCTCCCTTTTGCTTGATCTGTGCCAAGGCTTCTTCTAGCGTTACATTTGTTAAGTGGAGAGATAGGTTCTTTACCTGTGAATAAGCTATTTCCGTAGATGCCAAAAAGAATATAATTACAAGAAATAGATAATAAATACGACGAGGGTGTTTATTTTTTAAATTTAAATCCATATTTTTGTATTGATTTTAGGTTTGTAAATCCATGAACAATTACAGACTCTAGTCTTAACTGAAGCGAAAAATGTTAGCGCATTTTTCGCTTTTTCCATACTACTATATCATTTCATCATAGGCATTTTTTTTAGGGTTAATAAATTCTTTTCCGAGTTCTTTTATTTTCATCTATATAGATCATATATTCTTCAATCCTGTATTTTAAACGTTTATCTGCAGTTATCACACGCAATATTTGCTCCAGATTCTCACCTCGTAAGAAGTCGCCGGTCAGAATAATATCCTCAATATTAGAAGAGGTTATGCAAATATTTACATTGAAAATACGTTCAAGCTGTTTGACTATTTCTTTCAAAGGAAGTGCCCTGAAATAATAGATCCCGTTTCTCCACGATGTATAATGGGCAATATCCACTGTACGTGTAGTCAAAGAATGATTGTGCTTATCATAATATGCTTGTTCTCCAGGAGACAGGAAGATTCTTCTTTTCTTGTCTTTACTCTGCACCTCAACTTTTCCTTCTGATAAAGAAACCTCAATCCAGTCATCTTCTTCGTATGCTTTTACATTGAATTGTGTACCCAATACTTCAACGTTAATCTGATTAGCCTTCACTATAAAAGGATGCTCGGCATCATGAGCCACCTCAAAGAAAGCTTCTCCATTTATTTCGACTTCCCTGTTCTTTGAGACAAAAGCATTGGGATAAGTGATTGTAGTTCCGGCATTCAAAATGACTTTACTCCCATCGGGTAAAGTGATTGTTGATAACATACCGAATGGATTAGACATCTCTATTTGTTGACTGTTGACTTGATTGAAACCTTCTTTATATGAAAAATAGCCGGTCATTCCCAATAGAATTGCAATAGAAGCGGCCACAGTGCTGATCTTTAGAAGACGCCTGATGTACCGGCTCCTGTTTATCCGTTTATGAACTTCTTGCAAGATATAGGATTTCATTTCTTCTTCTTTCTTTTCGATTTCAGAAGAAAGTTTCATTTCACGAATCAACTGGCGGAAACTACGATTATCATCATTAGAATGACTCCAGTCTTCTAACATCGCTTTTTCATGATCACTGATGTCATGAATTAATTCATTTCGTAGAATATCAATAAGGTTGTTTTCCTCGCTCATAATTAATTGTTTCTAAATTGAGGAGTAGGCTTGATGGGATTTCATTTAAAAGGCATCCCGTATTTTTAAATTCTTTAACTAATGAAAGAGAAAAAGAAAGACCATAATAGAGAAAGAGTCAAGTCCGGATAATAGGGTTTTATTTGCTTGATAATCTTTTCTATAGCAATTTTCATTTGTACGCGCACCGTGTTTTCCGAAATGCAAAGTCTCTCTGCTATTTCTTTGGGTTTTAATTGCTCCTGACGAGCCATAAGAAATATCAAACGGCATTTTTCCGGCAATTCGCCAATAATCTTTCCCAATAGCTGCTCCATTTCTTTATAAGAGATCTTATCGTAAGGAGATTCTTCTTCTGTGATTTCCAATTGGACAGGTAATTCATCCAATGAGACACGATTTTGCCTGCCATTTTTCTTATTGTAACGGGTAACCTCGTTTCTTACGGATATAAATAAATAAGCTTCCAGATTTTCTATATCCTTTAGTCTTTTGCGCGATTGCCATACAGCAAAGAAAACATCAGCAACTACTTCCCGACAAGATTCTGTATCTTTCAGAAAATAGTAAGTATAGCGAAATACCTGGTCATAATACATCTCATAGAACATATTGAATGCCAATGTATTTTCCTCTTGAATCATTGTTAAGAGGCTATGGATATCTTCTGTGTCTTTCACCGATTCTAAAATCATTTTTTTCATTTCATACTATTCCATACAACTATTCAGGAATCAATGACTGAATCTGAGAGACAAAGATATAACTGTTTATCTTTGCCTCCAAATTTAATTTATGCGAATTCAATCGTCTGTGGATAGTATTCACTGAAAAAGACAAGATTCAGTGCTCTGTAATTCTATTCTTGTTAGTTTACTGATAATCAATCAATAGCATTTACCGACGGTTTACTGCAAGATGTAAAAGCATTTACTGCCGTATGTAACGGCCTTTACCCCTTATTGTAACGACCTTTACCACGGCATGTAAATGGAGTTACCGTGTGGAGTTACTAAAGTTACCATTTGGAGTAAACTGAACTTCCATGAAAGGAAACAACTGTGTGCTTATAAAGGTGAAGTAAGATAATTCTTATCTGAAAAGAAGGAATAAAGTTATGAGCTGATTTATCTTCTACGACGTCCGAACAAGTCCTTTATTCCGTCAAGGTCGAAACCTAACGTGAAGCGAAGTGTCTGGTCGAGTGGATTGCTCTGCGCTGTAGATACCAGGTAAGCAGCATCCAGTGAAAACACGCTCATCTTGAAACCTGCTCCGAAAGAGAAATACTTGCGGTTTCCTTTGTTCTCATGTTCCCAATGGTAACCACCACGAATGGAGAACTGTTCGTGATAGGTATATTCCAATCCCAACGACCATTGTATCTCCTGCAGTTCTTCCTTGAAACCACCGGGAGCATCACTGAAAGATTTGAAAATACCCTTAATGGGTGAGATATCATTATAATCACGGTCCAGACGTTCTTCATATTCTTCCTGTGACTCGTCTTCTCCACGGATAGGACGGGTGGGAAGCATATATTTATTGGCGTCGAAACTAACTCCAATTGTATTGTAATCATCTATCGGGAACAGTAAAGAAGCACCCAAACGCAAGTTAGTAGGCAGGAACTGACTGGTATTACCGCTATCATAAGAAATCTTCGTACCGATATTAGAAGCATTCAATCCGAAAGAAAGCATGCACTCACGCTGGGCAAGTATGACGTAATTTGTATAATAGAAGGCAATGTCGGCAGCAAAAGCGGAACCGGCAGAAACTTCTTCGTCTTCCCTGTATGCCAGGTCGGAGTAAATATACCGTAATGCAACCGCTGCAGAGAAACGCTCGGAAAGCATACGTGAGTAAGCTATATCCACCGCCATTTCATAAGGTTTAATGGTATATCCGGGAGAATTCTCATCCTGATATGCCACAGGAACTTCACCCAAAGAGAAATAACGCAAAGAACCGCTGACTGCCTGATAATCTCCGATGCGATAGTACCCTGCCAGATATGCCAAGTCAATATCATTCACCAGCTTACGCAACGAGGGAGTAAAAAACCCCGCCACTCCGGCACGGCTGATAGTAAACGGATACTTTGCCGGGTTCCAGAATTGGGAGTTCACATCCGGATCTGTAGCCGCGCCCACATCTCCCATACCACCACCACGGGAGTCAGGGGCAATACCCAGAGAGTTAACACCGGTATTAACAGGGTTAAACTGATTCTTGTCCTGAGCAAGAAGGTGTACGGACAAGAAAGCTATGATTAATGGTAAGATGTATTTCTTCATACGATATTATTTAATTCTTCATCTGCGGATGAAGAATATCTTTTTAATACTAATTAAACAGAGAATCCCCCTGTTTATTGTGACAGGATGATGATTTTCTGTGATTTCGTACTTTCACGACTGCCATCAGAGACAATAGAAGCACGATATAGATAAACACCCGGTGCCAGGCGTTGCCCACCGTTACTACACAAATCCCATTCTACATAGTAGGTTTGTCCTTCAGATATTCCTTTCTCCATATGTGTCCACATTTCCCGCCCGGCAAAATCATACACGGACATACGGACTGAAAGTGTGGAACCGGGGCGATTGTGAGAAAGAATAAATGTAGTACTTTCACGGGCAGGACTCTGTGTGCAAGTTACTGAAAAGAGACCGGGACGTAGCCCTCGAACCACCTCAAACTCTAAAGTCTTTGTAGAAGAATTATTCAGTAAATCCCAAGCACGGAATGACAATATATGTTTCCCCTCCGTAAGTTCGGGCACTGAAAAATGCACTGTACCCCGGGTATAATCTCCCGCTACCGGAGTATAATAATCATTCAGATTGTAAGTCGACACCGCACTGCCGTCTATACTAAGCGAAAGGTCATGCCCGATACCATTGCCAACCGTATTGATACCATCCGCGACTTCTAACTCGGCTACAAACAAGGGAGTAGTATTGGTTTGTCCACCGGAACTGAAGTCCGGCGTATTCAGATAAATGGTTATCTTAGGGCCTAACGTATCTGCCAAAGAAACATCATCATCCGTACCGCCTACCAGGAAACGGTCGAAAGCTCCGCCCGCTTCATTAGAGTGAACAGCATCCAGAGCGTAAAGACTCAATAAGCCTTCTTCATCGGAATAATTGATATCCAACGGTACAGGGAAAGTAAACTCAAACCGCCCCTGACGAACCGAATCACTGCCTGAGAAGAGAGTTTTACTGCGCTCCGTATAAGTATAAGCCCCCTCACCACGATTATCAAGAGTGGTTACTTCTTCCTTACTATCCAGTACAGTAGGATGCACTGTGCCGGTAAAGTCTTCTGCTAAAGCACCTTCGGGAGTCAGGATACGTCCTTTTACAGTAATCTTGCTACCGGCTTTCACCTGCGGATAGGTGTTTGTTTCTTCTGCTACATTCACTCCGGCAAATTCATCCACCTGGATTTGATAATCAGGATATGCCAGGGTCAAGGCAGGATCGCCGATCAGAGAGAAATTCAATTTATTCTTGTCAGTAGCCAAAGATGCATCGCACTTTGAAAGCCGCATAACATCTCCCAGTCGCAGGCGTTTACCTTCAGGGCGGGAAAAGATATGACGAAGGAAAGCCTGGTTTAAAATAGAATTCTGCGCAGCATATACCACCCGGGAAGTGGTGAGCAAAGCAATAGCCCCGCCTTTGGCATTCAGGAATGCCTGCTCTCCGGCGGAAGTCTGGATATCGTCGAAACGGGTAAAGTCACAAGTAGCTGTTATCCATAGAGGAAGACGTGGGGATGTCATCTTGGTAATATCTCCCATGTTCAGCAGATTCTCCTCTGCCCAGGCGGAAGTACTTCCGTGCCCTGTATAGTTGACTACCAGCATGCCTTTGAT
>USSR01000145.1 GCA_900557355.1 uncultured Bacteroides sp. | reverse complement strand
GGAGCAGCACAAACCTGTTCGTTTACTGTATAGAACATATAAAACTTCTTCAACGACTCTACATAATAAACTTCAGGTGCCCAATAGCCTTTATTCCCCCAAGAATCTTCGGGTGACAAAGCTAAATTGCGGTTCCGATGCCAATGTTTTAAATCGGTAGAAGTATAAACTTCGAACCCCCGGACATTTGTTCCATATGCATAATAGCAATCCTCGTAAAAGAGTACATACGGGTCTGCTATAGGCAAACGTTCTTCCAGTACTTCAAAATCATCATCTGTTGATGTAGGAGCAGACGGCTTTGTAGAATTTCCACAAGACGTCCATATAAAAAACAATAAGAAAAGTATTAAATGTGTTTTCATAAAATTGATGTTTTCATGGTGATACAAAAGTAGAGAATCGAAAACACATAGGGTAACAGAAAAGATTCAACGTATGGAATAATTACGTCAATTGCATCTTAGGACGCCTCCTTGACTAGATAATTACTTTTTCTGACGCAATTCTTACTTTTCAGGAGTATACATTTCTCTTCTTATACCACCATTTTTGTTTGTCATGTCTTTTATACTATGATAGAAATAGCATATATATCAAAGCAAAGAAAGATTTTAAAGATCAAGAATCAAACGTGGGCAGAATTCTACCTTCAAAAGTTCACGCTGACGAGCATCAGCTACGAATAAACTAGTCGACAACACCTCACCTACAGCTCCGTTAGCCGTAACAACTGCTACTTCCCTTTTCCCCTCTACCAGTTTTCCACTCTGAGGATCGATAATATGTTTCCGCTCATGCGAATCATTACCCGAAGTTGTGAGACATTCATTTTTAAGAAATATTTCCGGCCATTCTTTCGCTTGCGTGACAGCACTTTGTCCGAAGTTAACCTTCCACCCATCAGCCAATGGATGATGCCCCAAAGCCAATACAGAACTATTCCCCATATTAACCAATGCATTCTCTATTTCATATTGCTGAAGTAGCTCCCGTATCTTCTCCAAAGCATATCCTTTCAAAAAACCGGAAAGATTGATAGTCACTCCAGGTTGCAAAAAGAAGAGAGTATGTTCCTGAGGTGAGAGTTGAATACTATAGATAGAATTACGTGTATAATTAGCCGAATGAATAGTGACATCGAAACATCCGTCAGTTCGAGTATAACATTCTACACAGAAAGCAAGCATATCATAAAGCTCCTTACTAACCGGTTGCGGTCCCGTGGCTGCTGTACGGTTCAAATATGCCAGTTCACTCTCTGCATCATAATAATTTGCCATCTTTTCCAAACGGCATAGCATTTCACGGATAGCACTGATCACAAGCATCAAAGACTCTTCGCCTTGCCTGCCGCACAGCACTATATCAACGCGTGTATGCATCGATGGAAACCAAGCATAAAGCAGTCCACCGTGGACAGATGAGAACTTATAAAGATGTTGAATTACATTCGACATTTTCAAATCTGTGTTTCTTAAGAGAAAAATGAAAAAGGCAAGCCACAGTGTTGCAACTTGCCCTTTTCGAAGACATAATATTAATTATAATTCTTTGATCTTTATATTCTTAAACCAGACTTCATCTCCATGATCTTGCAAAAGGATATTTCCTGACTCATGATTTCCGAAATTAGGCCAATTTTTATACTTGCTATAAGCAACCAATGCATCCCACATTTCATTCTGACGTGTGTATTCAATGAGCTTCACACCATTCAACCAATGTTCTACGTGATCACCTTTCACAACAATCATAGCCGTATTAAAGTCTTTCTTATTGAAAGGTTTGTTTGCCGGAGCAGGAATCAAATCGTAAAGCGAACCCAATTTACGGTTACCTTTTACGCCCAACTTAGCATCCGGGTGCTTGTCATCATCAAGAATCTGGAACTCACAACCGATAGCTGAACCGGCTCCCTTATTCATATCAGGACTAACAAAATACTTCACACCGCTATTAGCACCTTCAGTAATCTTAAAATCAACTTTCAGAATGAAATTCTTGTACTTTTTAGTTGTTACGATGTCGCCACCGTTAGCAGATTCTGCGCCACCGCTCTTCATTACTTTCAGGATGCCGTCTTCCATCTTCCAGCCCTTTTCCGGGAAAGAGTTCAATCGAGCTCCTCTCCAGCCTTCGGAAGTCTTGCCATCCCAAAGGAGTGCCCAACCTTCTTTGGCTTCGTTCGGAGAAATTGTATTAGGAATAACATTGATTTCCGGTGCTTTTTGAGCTGTCTGGTAACGTTCTACATCTGTAGTACAAATGCGGATATTCTTCCAGCTAACAGTCTTTCCTTCATCAGCTGCGTTGCCGATAGCATGTACTTGCAAAGCAATAAAGCCTACAGGAGTCATATCATCCCAAATATTAGCACAAGGTACTCCATTAATCCAGGTAGCAATAGAATTGCCCACAGCCTCAATACGAGCCTTATTCCACTCATTATTTTTGAAAGCCGTTTTAGCTGCCGGATTTTGTGTCAAAGGATACAGCCAGTTACGGCGAGCCTCATCATAGATACCACCCGACCATGCACGCTTTGAAGGGTCTATTTCAAACTGATAGCCATGTACACGGCCCTTCTGATAGTCTTTCTTGCTTTCACTACGTACTTGTACGCCAGAATTCAATCCATCGTCTATCTTGAAATCAAATTCCAGGATAAAGTCACCATACGTTTTCTTGGTAGCCAGGAAGGTATTAGGAGTATTCATCTTTGAAACACCCACAATAGCGCCATCCACTACTTTGTATTCGGCCTTACCATTCAGTTTCTTCCAGCCACTCAGATTCTTTCCATTGAAAAGAGGCTCCCAATTCTGTGCTGAAACCATAGAGGCACAAAACACAAACAGAAGCAACAAATAATTCTTTTTCATATTGATATCTCTTCTATTAATTATTTTAATATGATGCTATTACATTTTATAAAACTCATCCCATCCCTTACGTGGCGGTACTCCTACCAACATGGCATTAGCAAATTCATTATTCGTAATCTGCTTCGTGCGAGGATCAAAGAATAACTGCGTATTGAGACGCTGAGCCATTACTCCCAATGAGAATACCTGACCCAGAACACCGTTAATTTCAAACGGAGAACGAGTCTTTTCTTGACCCATACAAGCTAACAAGAAATTCTCAAAGTGATTGGACGGGCTCTTAGGCACTTCCGGTAACTTATCAGCCATTTCCTTTGCCTTTTCCTCAGGAATGATAGATAGTGTGCTACCGTGACTTCCACCCTTAAAGGTAAGTTCTTTTGAATAAATAATCTTTCCGGGATTCAACTTCGCAGCCGGAGCATCTCCCTGGTTTGTTGTAGGAATGTTAGGATCCAGACCGGATACACCATAACCAGCAGGGATAGGAGGAAGATTATCCAAACCATCGTACCAAGTGATATCAACCGGCGGCATACCCTTACGTTGAGGAAAGCGGAACAGGATCGTGGAAGAATAAGGGAAGAAGAAATCATTATGCCCGTTGGCATACTGCATCGTTATTTCATAAGGCAATTCCAATCCCAGGAACTCATGAACCGTATCCAGAATATGCGCGCCCCAATCACCCAGACAGCCCATGCCGAAATCGTACCAGCAACGCCACTGTCCCAAATGATAGTCCTTGTTATATTCATGATAAGGAGTTACTCCCAGCCAAGGATCCCATTCCATATCTTTCGGCAATTGTTGTCCTGCAGGGAACTTATAGATGTTCGTATCCCACTTATGCCAACGACGGGGATTATTCATATGCGCTGTTACAGCCGTCACATCCTTGATGATACCGGCATCCATCCATGCCTTAAACTGGAAGTAATTAGCTTCAGAGTGCCCCTGATTACCCACTTGGGTCACCAGATTAGGCCGTTTCAACGCAGCCTGCATCAACAACTCACCTTCATAGAAAGTACGTGCCAAAGGCTTCTCTACATATACATGTTTACCTGACGCCAAAGCCAGCATGCTGATAGGGAAATGGGAATGGTCAGGCGTTGCTATAGCTACAGCATCAAACTCATTGCCTGCCTTATCGAACATCTGGCGAAAATCACGGAAACGCTTTGCTTTGGGATACTGGTTCATCACCTTTTGCGTATGGGGTGCTCCCATATCAACATCACACAAAGCTACAACCTCTACCATACCGGTACGGGCAAAGTCCCCAATAATCTGTTCGCCACGATTGCCAATACCTACATAGGCAATCTTCACCTTATCTGTTATCTTTCTTTGCGATGCAAAGGTGGGATTTGCCAGTATATCACCAGCACCCAATGCCAATCCGGCAGAAGCCATGGTCATGGTCTTCAAAAAATCTCTTCGTGTTGTCATTATCTCATTGGTATTAATTAAGTAATTCTATTTCAATTATCTCTATACTTCACTTTTCTTCTTAAGGAACAAATTTCTTATTCCGTAGAATAAAAGTCGCAATAGGGTCCAGAAGGCATAAAGCACACACGAAAATGCCAGAACATAGAAAATAGATGTCAGCATCTCCGAGAAAGGGGTTTTATAGGAAATTATTGCATACAAATTGGCCAAGTTGCCGATAATGAAACATGCCAGCAAGGTCAGCAATTCTATCTTTTTCCGGCGGGCGGTAATAACTGTATTTTTCATACGGCTTCTATTGTTTTAGCTTTATGATTCAGATAATCTATTTTATACTCATCGGGGAAGTAAAGTACTTTTTCTTCCTGCAAAGCCTGATCGCCCAATAAGCACAGCATACTTGCATAATAACCCTCTTCGGCTATACGTTTCGGCTGCTTGCGGGTAATAGCAGCCTCTACAAAAGCCTCCAGCAGCAAAGAAGTACCATCCGATTTAGGACGTTCTCCCAAAATAAATTCTCCCTTGTTTTCATTGGCAGTTTCCGGTGCCCAACTGGTACCGGCAAAAGGCAAAGAGTCAAAGACTTTATTCTCCCAATCATTGATCATCTGCAGGAATCCGGGTGCAGGGGCTACACTCTCAAAATAATACTTACCCTTTTCAGGCTCTACTGTTCCCAAATTACCCATGATTTGCTCTTCCAAGCCATAGAATTTATTGGATATGACAGAATCGAACGTCATCTTCACTCCATTATCAAACACATATATACAACTTACATTGTCATACACTTCACGGCCGTCTTTCCAGTAAGTGATGGCTCCATGTCCCATCACCTTCTCAGGAAGCTTTTGCAAAGCCCAACTTCCGATCTGTAGCTGATGGCAAGCCAATTCAGTCATCAAGCCCTTGGAATATTCGCGATACAAACGCCAGTTTATCAAACGTTCCAGCTCAGGCGAAGGAACTTCCCGTCTCCAATCTCCATTCCGGTTCCAGAAAGTACGGATAGCATTGATCTCGCCAAATGTACCGGCGTGTACCATCTCCATTACTTTTATATATCGCGGGTCAAAAAGGCGCTGCTGACCGGTGAAGAATATCTTGCCCGTACTGATGTGCTTCTGATAGATGCGGTAGCACTCTTCCATCGTAAAACCTATGGTCTTTTCACAGAACACATGTTTACCGGCGTCAAAAGCATCTAATACAATCTGGCAATGGGAATTAAGGGGAGTAGCCACCAATACCGCGTCAATCGTTTTGTCCTCCAGTAGTCTCCGGTAGTCATTATAAACCTTCGCTTTCGGGGCAAGTTTCAACCCCTCATCAATGGAAGGCTGGTAAATATCACACAATGCCACAATATCCACTTTAGGATTCTGTATCAGGAAACTCATCAAAAAGCGTCCCCGTGATCCCGGCCCAATAACAGCCAAACGGCATTTTTCATTGGAAGTTTCCTTAACTTCCGAAAAGGCAGAAAGCCAAGGACTTGCTGACAACAACACCCCAGCTCCAAGCACCCCTATATTTTTAAGGAATTCTCTTCTGTTGATTAATGTATCTTTCATAATATGGTCTTTAAAATAAAATCCAGATATACTCCTTTCTTTATTTCCAGGCAGAATATCCATATAAAAATAACAGCCCAAAAGTAGTGAAATTTTAAAATATAAAATATAAAAATCCACTCAAACAATGCAAAAATAGTACCAAACCCTCCTCATAGCTATTTTATAAAGTCCTTAGGCAAAACACCAAACTGTTTCTGGAAGCATTTGGCAAAATAAGAAGGGGTATTAAAACCGATCATGTAACAAACCTCATTTATCCGGCATTCCCCCTCTTTGAGTAATTGCACCGCTTTCTTTAAACGCTCCAAACGAATGTAATCATTCGGAGTCATATCCAATATACCTTTTATTTTTCGGTTAAGACTTGAACGGCTCATATTCAGCTGGCTTGCCATATCATCCAAATTAAAGTCTGGATCCTGCATATTTGCGACCACTACTTCTTTCAAGGTCTTTAAAAAAGTTTCATCCGCTTTAGTCATTGCCATACTGTTGACCTGTTCAAAAGGTGAATGAACGAAAGCAACACGAAGTTTCTCACGGTTACTTAGCAAGTTAGAAACACAAACCTTAAGATATTCCACAGAAAAAGGTTTCTCTATATAGACATCCGCCCCAAGCTTCATACCTTCGATCTTAGCCTGAAGGGTGGTCTTAGCTGTCAATAAAATAACAGGAATATGGCTATAATCAACCGCAGATTTTAAATGCTCGCATAATTCCAGTCCATCCATTTCAGGCATCATGACATCCGAAATAACCAGATTGACAGTGTGTTCTTCCAATACTTTCAAGGCTTCCACACCATTTAAGGCTGTCAAAACCCGGTATTTCGCCGATAATTGTTTTACAATGAACGCCTGCATTTCCAAACTATCCTCTACAACAAGTAACGTATAACGATTTTGCGAATCAACTTCTTCTTTAGCCTCCTGACTTTCAAAAGATTCTTCAGGCACAACTTGCTCTTTTGTCTGTATTGTATGGGCATGTTTTATCGGAAGCGAAAGCAAAAACTGATTGCTTTCCATGGAATCTACCATACACAAAGTCCCTCCATGAAGTTCGGCAAGCGAACGCGCCAAAGGCAATCCTATACCCGTACCGGAAACAGAATGCAGCACTCCGGCTTTGTATTGAACGAATGGTTTAAATATCTCTTCACGCATCTCCAGCGGAACCACACGTCCGTCATTACACGCCAGGAGCAACATCTGATCCCCCTCAACGTATAACTTAATGCGGATATATGTTTCCGAATATTTCACGCCATTTGTCATCAAATTACTGATGATCTTGGTCAGTCCTTCCCTATCTACCGAGGCATACAGACTCTCCGGAGAATCAATGGTAAGTTCTAGTCCCTTCTCACGTGCCAAAGGCTTAAAACGCTTATAGGTCTTTTGCAATATATCTACAACGTCACATTCCACAAAGTTCAATTGAAATCCTTGCGTCTCCGTCTTACGGAAATCAAGCAATTGATTTACCAAATCAAGCAAGCGGTTTGTATTCAGATCCATCACTTCCAAATCGTCCCTGATCTCGTCAGAAACCTTTTTAGAAAGCAGGACATTCTCAAGCGGACTTTTTATCAATGTGAGCGGAGTGCGTATCTCATGCGCTACATTCGTAAAGAAATCGATTTTCGCAGAGTAAAGTTCACGTTCCTTTTCCCGTTCAAACTTCTCCATTGCCAACCGATGTCTTTGTTGCGTCCGTCTTTTGAAATACAAAATAGTGGCAACCAATGAACACAGAACCAAGATAACATAAATAACGTATGCCCACACTGATAAGTAAAAAGGAGGACGAATACGTACATTGAGCATCCGTTCCACATCATTCCATTTTCCATCACCATTAGATCCTTTTATACGCAACGTATAACTACCATAGGGTAAATTAGAATAAGTAATCATAGAATTTCGCCCCAACATATACCACTCCTGATCAAAGCCTTCCAGCTTATACATCAGGCGGTTCATCTCCGGTGCCTGATAGCTTAAAGCTGCCACCTGGAAGGCAAAAGAATTTTGGTCTGCATCAAGCTCTATATTGTCAGCATAAGTTATATTCTGCCGTAAAGGAGATCCCGGAGTATCCACAGAAAAGCGTTTATTAAACAGATAAAAGTCGGTAATGACCACCGGAGGAAGAAAAGTATTCTCGACAAAATTATCCGGATCAAATATGACAAACCCATTAATACTGCCGAAATAGATACGCCCTCTCTTGTCACGATATCCAGACTGGAAATTGAACTGATTGCTCAGTAACCCATTTGCCGTAGTATATACATGCATAGCCTCACTATCCGGATTAAAGCAAGTAAGCCCATAATTACTTGTAACCCAAAGGTTTCCCCGTTTGTCTTCAACCATTTTGTAGACGGTATTGTTAGGAAGCCCTTTTGACGTATCGTAACGTGTAAAATTATCCGTTTCCCGATTATAACGGCAGAACCCCTTTCCCATCGTCATAAACCACAAACGCTTCTTGCTGTCCTCGCAAATAGAAATTACCTTGTTATAAGAGAGAGAAGTCGAATCTTTTTCATTTGAAAGATAACTCTTCCATTGTTGGGTCTGAGTATTGTACGAGAATACCCCATTTGAGAAAGTAGCGAACCACAAATTCCCCTCAAAATCCTCTAAAATATCATAAACGAACAAATTTCCCAACTGTGGAATATGGGTAAAATTATCAAAAGAACGATTATATTTGAATAAACCGGATGTTGTTCCTATCCAGATATCCTCCGTAGCAGTTTTGCAAACAGTAAAAGCATCACTGGCAGTTAGCGATCCTTCACCTTTATCTTTGAAATAATGCTTCACTTGCCTGGTACGCAAATTCACCTTATTCGGTCCCCCCGAAAAAGTACCGACCCATAAATCATCTCCATCCAGACAAAGAGCATGGACATTCTTATATATATCCGGATGCTCAAATGGTACCATTTTTTCTGTCTCCGGATCAAAATTAAACAATCCTTTATCTTCAGTACCTATCCATAAAGTACCGTCATTGCCTTCACATATCTCACGCACCCGACGACCAAAAAACTTAATCTCCTCTCTCGGATAAAACTTCTCAAAATAGGTCCATTGATACGGATAATAATTTACGCCACCAAAATAAGAACCTACCCACATTCCATTCTCACTATCGCGATAAATCGAATAAATAGCATTGTCTGATAACGCATAGGAGTCATCTTGATCGGGTACCGTCAGGTGTGTGATCTTGTTAGTCGTCAAATTATAGATGTACAATCCCTTTTCCGTACCTACCCATAATTCATCATCGGACTTAAATTCTAACGTACGTGCAAAAGCATCCAAAATCCTACGGGATTTACCCGTCACAAAATTAACCTCGGTCAATCCGTTCGATGATGCTATGTAAGTGTAATTATGAGGACCGACAATCTCACAATTGATGATATCATCTTTGAATATCTCATTGCCATTTGCATCCTTAAAAGGCTGTAAAGGCGATTCAAAGTCAGCCTTTGTATAATAAAGATTATCACCATACAATGCCAGCCAACAAGTATTCCCATTTAACCAGAAGCGATGAACATTGGCCAGTCCCGCATCATGAAGATAATTCCGTAATTTGTTTTCACCACTATTATAACAGAACAGCCCCTGATTCTCAACTGATATCCAAAGATTTGAGTGCTCATCACACCTTATCATCGTCACAAAATCCCGGATAACGGTTCCTTTATCACTTACTAAATTGAATTCAGTAAGAGAATCAAGTATAGGGTTATAAATATAAAGTCCTCCATCAGTACCGACCCATATATTCCCTTTACTATCTTCATAAAGTACCGTTATGAAATTCCTGCCCAGATTCGAATTTTCATTGTTATAGATGCGGAAAGACAAGCCATCGTAGCGGCTCAAGCCATCTTTAGTACCAAACCACATAAAGCCTTTCTTATCCTGGAAAATACAATTCACAGAGTTCTGAGAAAGACCATTTCTGATATCTACCGTTCTGAAATAATAGTGAACGGTATTATAGGCATAGGACGGCAATGCCGTCACTATGCACAAACAGAGGAAAAGCTTTATAATAGTTCGATTCATAGTTCCCTCCTTTTTTAGGAAAGATTATTTCTTTAATGAATTACAAATACGTGTATTAATTTCTTTCACACGCTTTTCATCCAACTTGATTACCTTACGGTCATAAGTTATAAAACCATTCACTTCCACTTCTACGTCAGTAGTCTGCGTATAAACAGCTGCCGAGAATCCTCTGTCAATCATCCGATATAACATATCGGCATACTTCACATATTCATCAGTAGCCTCTTTAGAAGAATTGAACTGTACATAACCCCAGTTACGGTTCGGCTCCCAAAGGTGATCTTTCAAAACCAAACCGATACCACCATATTCACCTAAAACCGTTGCACGCTGACCGTCATATAAAAACATTTCCGGTGCAGGATAATGGTGCAAGTCAAGCATATCACCACAGGGATAATGGTTACCACCACTTGCCGGATTCACCAGACGGGTCGGATCATATTGCTTTGTCCATTCAGCTATTTCTACCGTTTTAAATTGTCCCCAAGCTTCGTTGAACGGCACCCACGTACCAATACAAGGATAAGAATACAGGCAATCTATGATTTCCTTCCATTCTTTGCGATAATAGCCTTCAGATTCAGCAGAACGCTTCATTTCCGTACCATTAAAATATTGACGCATCTGCCACTGTGGATTACGGTCACCACTCGGCATATCTTGCCATACAATAATTCCAAGCTGGTCACAATAGGTATACCAACGGGCAGGCTCAACTTTGATATGTTTGCGAATCATATTAAAACCAAAATCTTTCGTCTTCTGGATGTCATACAGCAAAGCCTCATCCGTAGGAGCTGTATACAAACCATCAGGCCACCAACCCTGATCAAGCGGTCCAAACTGGAACAACGCTTCATTATTCAATTCCAGGCGTACAATACCGTTAGCATCCCGGCGAGTAGAATATTTACGCATAGCTGCATAGCTATCCACCTTGTCCACAATTTTACCTCCATCCTTCAGAGCTACTTTCAAGGTATAAAGGAAAGGAGAATCAGGACTCCATAATTTAGCATTTTCAGGCATCGCTACCTCTACAGCTTCTCCATTGATACTCTTACCGACAGCTACCAGCTGATTGCCATCATATACATTCACTTCAACGAGGTCTGTTGCACAATTGGCATTCAGTTCAGCCTTTACCGTCAACAAATTGCGGTCAATATCAGGAGTAATGCGAAGGTTTTCAATATGTTTTCCACTGACAGGCTCCAGCCATACAGTTTGCCAGATACCGGTTACAGGGGTATACTGAATACCTTCCGGTCTGTTCACCTGTTTGCCACGGGGTTGAGGTCCTCTGTCTGTAGGGTCCCACACTTTCACCACCAGGGTATTATTACCTTTGGCAGCCAAAGCAGGAGTTATGTCGAAAGAGAACGGAGTGAATCCTCCGGTATGGCTTCCAACTTTAACACCATTCACCCATACATCTGTTTTCCAATCGACAGCACCGAAATGCAACAGAACTTGTTTGCCTTTCCAAGCCGATGGCACGTCGAAACTCCGTTGATAAATCACTTCCTGCTTCTCATTCACTCTCTTTCCTACTCCGGACAGGGAGGATTCTATCGCAAAGGGAACAAGAATCTGTCCTTCAAAATTGGTTGGTATAGCTCCACCTTTATCAATAATTGCATAATCCCACAAGCCATTCAGGTTCTTCCAATCATTACGTTGCATAATTGGTCGTGGATACTCCGGTAAAACTTGAGACGGATTGATTTGTTCCGCCCAATTAGTCTTTATCTTATCACCGACAGGCTTCCACTGAGCCACACTCTCCGAAATAAAAAACGTCACTAAAAATAACGAGATAAATAATCTTTTCATGGTATCTAACTATTTTAATTGTTCGAAATT
>USSR01000144.1 GCA_900557355.1 uncultured Bacteroides sp. | reverse complement strand
TTTGCAAATGCCCCAGACGGGTTTGTGCTTCAGGATGTTTCCCTTCTCGGTCATATAGGGAAGGACGTGGAATACCGGTTGTGTGTGACTGATAAAGTCTACTCCGCTACTGTAGTTACCTATCCAGATGTTTCCGAAGGAATCTTGCAGAAGATTGCGGATATTTCCGGATGAAACGCCATTCTTACTGTTATCTGCCGTTATGTTGTAGAATTGCACACTCTCAGGATTTCTGAAAGTGATGCTATGTAAGTCCAGTATGCTGATGCCACCAATGTCACTGGTGATCCATAGACTGCCGTCGTTCATCTCCTTGATGGCATAAATATGGTCTGCAATCAGTGAATGCGGATTGCGTGGCTCATGCCTGAATACGGTGAACTCTTCGGTCTTCGGGCTGAAGAGTCCAAGCCCGCGATTGGTTCCTACCCAGATGTTTTCCAGATGGTCTTTATAGATAGAGTAGACACTGTTGCCGGGCAAGCTCTGCGGATTGTTGGGATTATTACTGAGCGTATGGCTGGTTTTATTTTTCAGGTCTATGATGCTCATCCCGCCTTGCGCATGTCCGATGTAAAGAAAACCTTTCCCATCGTCGAAGGTACACCAGTTTGAACTGCTCAGTCCGGTGATTCCTATGTCGGGAAGTGTGGTGAATGTCCGATTCTGTTTGTCATAATGTATAACGTCCCCATTATGTGGAGTAATCCATATTCCACCGTCGGAAGCGTGCGAAAGGTGTACGATGTTATCAATATGTATGCTTTCTTCTGGCACATAATCATGAAACTCGTAAGTGTAGCAATCCAGTTTGTTGATACCTTTGAACTTGCCGCCTATCCACAGACTGTTTTCCGCTTCGTCGTATAGCAGCACGTTGAGCGCATCACTGTTTAGCTGTGAGCTGTTACTCTTATATGTGGTGAAGCTACAACCATCAAAACGGTTCAGTCCAAGTTCCGTCGCTATCCAGATGCAACCTTGTCGGTCCTGCGCAATGTCTCGTACATAATTGTTCGACAGTCCGTCCTCGATGCCGAGATGCCGCAAAATGTAAGGTTGCGCCATGCCGTTGGCGGCAAGTAGCAACAGGATGAAGAGGGGAAGACAGATACGTGGTCGCATATTCATTGGAATTCTGATTTCTCTATGCAACAAAAATAAGATAAATCGGGCAAAATCGCTACTGAAGAAGATGGTTTTGCTCGATTTGTCCCTGCAATTTGGTGAATTTACCCATTAATGTATACCTTGTGTGTCTCCAGTCCCGGGGCTGTAATGCCTCCTACGATGATGCTCCGTGCGTTTCGGCGGGTGGAATCTTCTTCGCCTGTTTCCCGTTCTTTGTCTTCGCGCAAGGCGAGTGCAGTGACAAAGGTGCCTATGCCATCCAGCTTTACGGACTTTCCTTGTCCCATTTGGTAAGCCAGTTCATCAGCCAGTTCCTGTAATAGTCCGGCAACGGCACCTTTGCTGAATGAACTTCTTTGGGATAGAACTCGTGCAATGTATTCCGTGTCGGCTTGTCCGCGCTGCATGAGGCGTGGATAAAGCATGCGTTTTCCTTCTTTGTTGGGCAGGTTCTCCCCTGTCTTTCTAATTTGCGAATATATATTTGCAGGCAAAATTTACAAATTTGTATTCGATACTGAAAACTTTTTCTTGGGATAATAGTAACTTTTTGATGAGAAGGAAGAAACTATTCTGTTAAGGAGAAATACCCCCCGTGGCGGTTGACTGTTTTCCCCTTTCTATTCTCCCGATTTGCCTCTGCTTGTTTTCGGATAAACTTGTTACTTTTGCCTGTCTCTTCATTCTACTGAAATTTATTAATCAGATAAATATGAAAACCATGAAATCAAACCATTCAGGACACAAAACAAAGGTTCGCATGAAATCTTTTATCCTATTCACAATGTTGCTGTTGCTGTCTTCGGGCGGGATGGCAAAGGAGAAAACATCTCAAAAAAAAGTAATCTCTTATGTAGATACTTCGCTCAACGGTTCGCAGAAATATGTATTGAGGGTAGATGGAAAACCATTTTATATGACCAATGTACAGGTACGTTTCGACAAGTTGCGCTATCGCTGGAATTGGGATATAGCCACTTGTGAAAGATTACTTGAGCAAACTGCCGCACTGGGATTCAACACCCTTTCCATTCCTATCCACTGGTACGAGGTGGAGCCAAGTAAAGATCATTTCGACTGGACAACGCTGAAGCTTTACCTCAATCTGGCACGGAAATATAATTTTAAAGTGGAAATGCTTTGGTTTAGTCAGAATAGCGGAGGACATGTGCAGTGGTTGAAACCTGACCAGTTGCGAACGCCTGATTATGTGATGCACTCTCCCAAGGCAGGTGATTTCCAATCTTTCTCTACAGAGGGAAGTTCGCGCCAGACCACCAGTGATTATACCATACGAAGGGATATATCAGATTATTCTCTGGATCTTGGTGATAAGAAACTGAGGGCGCGTGAAGCTTATGTGCTGGGTAAAGTGATGGAACACATTGCCCAATGGGATTTGGATAATGACTCTCCGCATACTGTGATAGGGGTGCAGCTGGGAAATGAAGTGCGTAGCTACCCGTCTGCGACAATTGTGGAGTATATGAGTGAGCTGGGACGTGCCGTCAAGGAGTCCTCTTATCCTGTTTGGACACGGATGAACTGCACTTATGTCGATATACATTCTGTGCTGTATAGTAATGAACAGTTACGTTCCACGGTTGGCACTTATATTGACTTTGTAGGTATTGATACTTATCGCCATCACTTCGGTACGGAAGATTCGTATGCTGAAAGTGTACGGACAAATGTTCCTTATATGGGAAAGAACTACCGTATGATAATGGAAATAGGTGCCGAGATTCCCAATATAGCTCAGTTGCAACTTGCAGCTTTGTCGGGCAATAATAACTTTGATTACTATGAGTTGTGCGGTCCTGACGATCATGGCATCTTTATTAAAGATGAGAAGAACGAATTTGCTCCACGTGGTGCCTATCTGGAAGATGTGAGGCTGGTGAACCGAATGTTGAATAGCGTCATGACGGATGTTGCACTGAATGCCAGTGGATATGGGCTTTTCGTCCATAATTGGAAAGGAGATTCGTTGATGCCGACTACGGGTGTTGAAGGTATCACCTTTAAACCCGGTTATATCAATTCGCAGGCGCTCAGCATCATCCGTAGCGGTAGTGAAGTGGTGCTGGCAACTTCCAAAGGCGGTGTTTTCTCTTGGCCTGATTCGCTGGAATTTATTTCGACAAGCAGAGGATACTTTGATACGAACAACAAATGGGTGGACGAAGGTGCTTTGGAACTGAAGAATAATAAGAAGATAACTTCATTGAAAGCCGATGCCGGTTGGACTATACGTTTATTGCGTAAGGCGGAAGCTCCGATGCCTGCCGTCATCCGACAAGCAGAACTGACAGATGTGGGTGGCGGTGTAACCATGGAAGTCGATATAGAAAACGCTTGGGGCTTTTCCGGTTCCGGTTATTTGGTGTTTCCACTTTCGGGCGGATATGCTACCTGGAAAGAGGTGGATGGACTGACGGGCGGCAAGAGAACCCTTGCCTTGCGCTATTCCAACGGAAGCACTCAGGTGCGGACCGCCCGCTTGAATGTGAATGGCAGCCGTTTCACCGTTCAATTTAAACCTACCGGTGCATGGAATGCTTATCGGTGTGCCGAAATATCTGTTGAACTTCGTCCGGGGGCGGATAATACCATTACTTTAGAATCTACTTGGACGGGTACGGGCTATGTAGATGAACTGCAAATATATTAAAAACAGGAAGGGGTAAATTCGTCATGCCCGTTTTATCATGTGTTTTGCCCGATTTACCCCTTCTTTCATGAGAAATTGTCCCTCATTATTTATCTCCGGACTTAATATATTTGCACATCGTTCATTCGACGAAAAAGAACAATGATTGTATTAACCCTTTTTATCTAATTTAAAAGAAAGACAATGAAATCAGATTCAATCAGAAACAACCGGAAGGCACTCGCTGCCTTGTTGCTTTGTACGGGTCTTGTTGCAGGACATCCTCTGGCGGTGATGGCCGAAAGCAATGAAGCAGGTATGGAAATCGTTCAACAACAAGTGAAGGTTTCGGGAGTTGTGAAAGACGTAACGGGCGAACCCGTTATCGGTGCCAGTGTACTCGAAAAAGGAACTTCCAACGGTATCATTACCGATATTAATGGTAACTTCTCTCTTGCCGTCAATCCCGGTGCAACGCTCGTCATCTCTTATATAGGTTATAAGACGCAAGAGGTGCAGGCCGTTGCAGGAAAAGTAATCAATGTAATGCTGAAAGATGATACCGAGATGCTTGATGAAGTCGTGGTAGTGGGCTTCGGTGTACAGAAGAAGGTGAACTTGACAGGTTCTGTAGGCATTGCCACAGCAAAAGAAATAGAATCACGTCCCGTGACGTCGGCAACTCAGGCTTTGCAGGGATTGGTGCCAGGACTGAAGATAACAACCAGTTCGGGGCAGTTGGAGAAGAATATGAGTGTATCCGTTCGCGGTACGGGTACGATTGGTTCCGGTTCAAACAGTTCACCATTGATTTTAATTGATGGTATGGTCGGTGACATTAATACGGTCAATCCGCAAGATATTGAGAATATCTCTGTTTTGAAGGATGCTGCCGCTTCCAGTATTTATGGTTCGCGCGCACCATTTGGTGTGATTCTTGTCACAACCAAGAAGGGACAGTCCGGCAAAGTGTCTGTCAATTACAACAATAGCTTCCGCATTTCCAGTCCTATCAATATGCCGAAAGCTATGGATTCCTATTCGTTTGCCGTCATGATGAATTATGCGGATGCCAATCGTGGTATCAAGGGTGCATACACAGATGAAACGATGCAGAAGATGATTGATTTCCAGAATGGAAAGTTTACGAATGGAGAGGTCGGATTGGATGCCAAGAGTGAGACTGCCTGGCAAGACCGTTGGACTCAGGGATATGCTAATACGGATATCTGGGATGCTATGTACAAAGACCATGTATTCTCACAGGAACACAACATCAGCGTCACGGGTGGTAGCGAAAAGATGTCTTATTATGCTTCGTTCAACTATCTGGACCAGGGAGGGCTTGTTGAGTTTGGAAAAGAGAGCTTGCAGCGTTTTAACACCACGGCTAAAATCAATGCTACTCTGACAAGCTGGCTGAAGTTCAATTATTCTACCCGTTTCACTCGTAATGATATCTGTAGGCCCACCAGCCTTGTAGATGGGTTTTATGAGGGTTTGGGACGTGGTAACTGGCCGAATATGCCTATTTATGACCAGAATGGGCACGTCAACCATGATAATGCCCGTGCATTGGCTGAAGGTGGACAAAGAACCCAACAGACCGACCGGCACTATCATCAGGCTGCTTTCATCATCGAGCCGGTTAAGAACTGGATCACTAATGTAGAGTTTAACTATAGCATCAAGGAAGAAAGCACTAAGGCTGCTACACTCCCTGCCTACAACTACGATCCGAAGGGTGACAAGATTGTGACCAGCAAAGATACGAGTTTGAAGGAGAATGACCAAAAGGAGAATTATCTGAACCTGAATGTCTATACTGCGTATTCTCATTCGTTTGCCGACAAGCATAACTTCAAACTAATGGGTGGTTTCCAGGCTGAAGAGTTCAAACTGCATTATTTTGATGTAACCAAATACGGACTGTATGTAGAAGATGAAGATTTCTGGGAGTTTGACTTGACCTCCGGATTGAGCGGAAAAGGTGAAGAAAAGACTACGGGCGTGAACGGTTATTCGAGAGAATGGGCTACTGCCGGCTTCTTCGGACGTTTGAATTATGACTTTATGGGCCGCTATATGCTGGAAGTGAATATGCGCTATGACGGTACTTCCCGTTTCCGTAGGGGTAGTCGCTGGCAACTATCTCCTTCCTTCTCGGCAGGTTGGAACATTGCACAAGAGAAGTTCTTTGCTCCGGCTACCAAAGTGGTGGATCAGTTGAAGCTGCGTTTCTCTTACGGGCAATTGGGTAACCAGAATACGAGTTCCTATTATCCCACTTATCGTGTGATGTCTTTGGGGGCTGCCAATGGTACTTGGATACAGAATGGCATGCAGCCCAATACGGCTTCGGTTGGTAGCCTGATTAGTGAGGCGTTGACATGGGAGACTGTCCGTACCTGGGATATTGGTCTGGATTGGGGATTACTAAACAACCGTTTAACGGGTTCGGCTGACTACTTTATACGTTATACAAAGAACATGGTTGGCCCGGCTGACCAGATGCCTAACACATTGGGTATTTCTGTACCCAACACGAATAACTGTGACCTTCAGACCCGAGGTTGGGAAGTTTCACTCTCTTGGAAAGATCGTCTGAACAATGGACTGAATTACGGCGTCACCTTGTCTCTTTCCGACCAGACAACTTATATAGACAGCTATCCCGGCAACAAGACAGGCTCTATCAGTACATATATGGCGGGTAAGAAAACCGGTATTATCTGGGGACTTGAGACTGCCGGCATCGCTAAGTCTCAGGAAGAGATGGACAACCATCTTGCCACATTGCCTCATGGCGGTCAAGATGCAATCGGTTCGCAATGGGCGGCTGGAGATATCATGTATAAAGACCTGAATGGTGATGGCAAAATCAGTAAAGGTGCCAGTACCTGGGAAGACCATGGTGACTTGAAGATTCTGGGTGATAGCAATCCGCATTATTTCTACGGTATTGACTTGACAGCCAGTTATAAGGGATTCGATTTCCGTTGCTTCTTACAAGGCGTTTTGAAACATGACTTCTGGCCGGGTGAATCATCTTACTTCTGGGGAGTTCGTGGTGGTTATTCCAAATGGTATACTATTGGTTTGGAACAACATAATGATTATTTCCGTGACCAGCCTATTGGTTTGGAAGGTTATGAATTGCCCGTCAATCTGGACTCCTACTATCCACGTCCCATTACTTCTGCGAATTCGAATGGAAATACCTTCGGATCTAAGAATCAACAAACTCAGAGCCGTTATATGCAGAATGCCGGTTACATGCGTCTGAAAAACTTGCAGTTAGGATACTCATTACCGAAGTCTGTGCTGGATAAAGTAGGCATTGCCAACTGTCGTGTGTTTGTATCGGGTGAAAACTTACTGACGTTCACCTCCTTATCATCTATATTCGATCCTGAAACCTGTGTTGGCGGTTGGGGTGGCAACGCTTACCCCTTGTCTTCCACCTGGTCGTTTGGTCTAAGTGTAACCTTTTAATTTGATAGTAAATCATGAAAACAAGAAATATATTTTTAGCATTGATAGCTACGGCTTTGGGTGGTGCAATGGCGTCATGTGATGATTTCCTTGACAGAGAACCTACTTCGCAACTTGCACCCGAAACTTTCTTCACGGATGCTTCACATCTGCAAGCCTATGCGGATAAGTATTATGCCAGTATGTTGCCTACTAATACCGGTAACTCTTATGGATTTTATGCCGCAGATCAGGGTACGGATAATCAGGTAGCGGCAAATGCTCCCAGCTATTTCTGTACGGGAGAATGGAGAGTACCTAATGCTTCCGGTGATTGGTCTTTTACCAATATCTATCACATGAATTTCTTTTTTGCCAGTGTCTTGCCACGCTTTGGCGAAGACTTGAATGGGGCGGATAATACGATTTCGGGTGAATTGAGTAGTATTCGCCATTACATCGGCGAAATGTATACGCTGCGTGCATTAGAGTATTTCAAACGTTATCAGTCGTTTGGAGACTATCCTATTATAACGGAACCATTAACTGATAATATGGAAATTCTGACCGGGGCTGCCAAGCGTTCGCCACGTAATGAGGTAGCACGTTTCATCCTTTCGGACTTAGATAAGGCAGCGACATTGATGGATGGAAAGAGTTTTCAAACAACACGTCTTAGTCGTGATGTGGCTTTATTGCTTAAATCGCGTGTTGCCTTATTTGAGGCTACATGGCTGAAATACTTTAAAGGTACGGCATTTGTCCCCAATGGTGAAGGATGGCCCGGTAAGACAAAAGATTATAATGCCAGCTATCAGTATCCAAGTGGAAGTATTGACAATGAAATCAATTGGTTTCTGGAGCAAGCGATGACTGCTTCTAAAGAAGTGGCAGAGAAGTATAAAGCAAGCCTGACAAAGAATACGGGTATTGTGAAGCAAGATTTGGCTACCGCGGAGAATCCTTACTTTGCCATGTTCGGGCAAGAAGACTTGTCGGGTGTGAAGGAAGTGTTGATGTGGCGTCAGTATGTTCAGGGATTGGGAAGCGGTCATGATGTTGCTTTGGCTGCGGACGAAGGCAACTGGGGTGTTGGTGTGACTCGTGGCTTGGTACAAAGTTTCCTGATGGCTGATGGCCTGCCCATCTATGCTCATGGAACCTATGCCGACGGTGATGGTTACTACATGGGAGACAAAACAATCGCTAATGTACGTATCAATCGGGACAGTCGCTTGTCTATCTTCCTGAAAGAACCGGGACAAAAGAATGTATTGATTGAAAGTGTTTCGGGACTTACTAATATTTGGCTGGATGAGCCGTATCCGAAAATTACAGATGGTGCTGTGCAGTATACTTACACTACCGGTTACGCATTGCGTAAAGGTGGCGCTTGGGATAGTAAATATTTGGTTCAGAACAAATGTTTCCTTGGTATTCCTATCTATCGTGCTTCGGAAGCTCTATTGAACTATATGGAGGCCAGCTACGAAAAGAATCAAACACTGGATAATACAGCCCGTGAGTATTGGCAACTTCTTCGCCGCCGTGCTTTAGTTAGTGATAATATCGATGCCACTATTGCTGCTACTGATATGAATAAGGAAGCTGAAAATGATTGGGGCGCTTATTCGGCCGGAAAGATTCTGGTTGATAAGACCTTGTATAATATTCGTCGGGAACGCCGTTGCGAATATATATCTGAAGGACTCCGATGGATGGATTTGTGTCGTTGGAGAGCAATGGATCAACTGATGGTTAAGCCTTATATACCTGAAGGTATGCATCTTTGGAATACACCAATGGAACGTTGGTATGATAATTCGGCAGGTAAAACAACACTTGTTTATGGTACCAGTAAGGCAAATGTGTCTTCACCTGCTGACAGTGAGTATTTGCTTCCATATAGAAAGACAACAAACCAACTGGCTTATGATGGTTTCGTTTGGAAAATGGCTCATTATCTGGATCCGATACGTATTGACCAATTCCAGATAACATCTACCGATGGTAAAACGATTGAGACTTCACCGATTTATCAGAATCCTTATTGGCCGACTACGGCTGATATGCCGGCAGAAAAGTAGAGTGATAGATACTTGGTTATGCAATAGGTATTCCTGGTGATAGTGTAAAACTTGAAAGGCCATTTGCATTTATTGTGAATGGTCTTTCCTGATTGACGTGTAGTAGTTAGTTTTTGACTACAATCATGCTTTCTGAACAATAATGCAGGTGATTGCACATTACTCCATGTCTTGTTTTTGTGTTCTTCCCTATTTTTGTTGAAATTTTATATAATATCATGAGAAACTTGAAACTGAAACTACTATTTGCACTTCTCTTCTTTTCTGCTTTTACTACCGGAAAGAAGGATGTAATCACTATTTTTATGATAGGTGATTCTACCATGGCGAATAAAAGTCTGAAGAATGGAAATCTTGAACGTGGCTGGGGACAGATGCTCCCGGGCTTCCTGACCGATGATGTACGGGTGGATAATCATGCCATGAATGGCCGGAGTTCACTGAGTTTTATCAATGAAGGACGCTGGGACACCGTACTCTCTAAACTAAAAAGTGGAGACTATGTATTTATCCAGTTCGGGCATAATGATGAGAAATCTGCAGAAAAACTGCATACAGTTCCCGGAAGCACTTTCGATGAGAACCTGCGTCGGTTTGTAAGGGAGACACGTGCAAAGGGAGCTTATCCGGTACTGTTCAATTCGATTGTACGCCGGAATTTTCCTCCGGAAGGGGCTACAGAGAATAAAGGCAGTTATGAGATGGAAGGGAACACGTTGGTAGACACTCATGGAGAGTATCTGGAATCACCGCGAAGAGTGGCAAAAGAAATGAATGTCCCTTTTGTGGATATGAATAAACTGACGCATGATTTAGTAGTCGGCATGGGAGTGGAGAAGTCAAGAAGCCTTTTCATGTGGGTGCCAGCCGGGAAATATGATTTCTGTCCGAAAGGGAAGATTGATAACACCCATCTGAATATTTATGGTGGAAAGGTGGTAGCTGAGATTGCGATGGAAGCAGTTGCCAAAGTTGTGCCGGAACTGGCGCCTTATGTACGTCATCATGATTCGGAAGTATATGTAGCGGATTATAAAGATGACAAGCAATGTGCCGTCAGTTATACCTTCGATGACGGTTTGGAAGAACACTACACGCTTGTTTTCCCCGAAATGGAGAAAGTAGGATTCAAAGGCACTTTCTGGATATGGGGAAAAGGAATAGAGAATGAAGCGGCACAACAAGGTAAAACACGTATGACCTGGGCGCAGATGAAAGAAATGTCTGATAAAGGACACGAAATATCCAGCCATAGTTGGTCGCATGCCAATTTGAAGAGTCTTACTCTGGAAGAAGTGGAAACGGAAGTAGAAAAGAATGATAGCATCATTCTCGCCTGGATAGGGAAGAGACCGCTTACGTTCTGTTATCCGTTCAATGCTTACAATGAAGATATTTTGCAGATAAGTTCAAAGGACAGAGTCGGTACACGCACCAAACAATATGGCATTGGTGGCGATAAATCGAAATCTACCATCGAATCTTTAGATAAATGGGTGAAGGAACTTGCTATCGCAGGTGAATGGGGAGTGGCAATGATTCATGGCATTGCAACGGGATATGATGCTTTTACCTCTCCGGAGATATTGTGGGAACACTTTAAATCTGGGTTGGTACCTATTGCGAAGTAGCAGCTTATGTGAAAGAGCGAAAAAATATACAACTGGATATTACTAAGAAAAAGTCTTCCTTCAAGATAACACCTCGTCTGGCACTGGATGATAAGCTGTTTTGTGAGCCGTTGACAATGGTAGTGAGTAAAAACGGAAAGTCTGAAATAAAAGTAAGCCAGGGAAAGCAGGAATTGGCGGTGAAGGATGCAGGAGATAAATTTATCTTCTCTTTCGACCCGCATGGCGAAGTAATAAAAATAAGTTTTTAATTTGATGAATGATATAACAATGAAATGTACCTTTCTATTGGCGGTCCTGATAGGATTGAGCCTGGGAGCGTGTTCGGCGCATGACTCGGAAAAAGTAGTTTATAACGGCATACCTTGGTTCGACGAACAGGGGAATATTGTCAATGCACATGGTGCATGCATTGTGGAAGATGGTGGGCGGTATTATTTGTTCGGAGAATATAAATCGGATAAGAGTAATGCCTTTCCGGGATTCAGTTGCTACTCTTCCGATGATCTGGTTAACTGGAAATTTGAAAGAGTGGTGTTGCCGGTGCAACCCGATGGTATATTGGGTCCTGACCGTGTAGGCGAGCGGGTGAAAGTGATGAAATGCCCTTCTACCGGGGAATATGTCATGTATATGCATGCCGATGATTTGGGATATAAAGACCCTTATATCGGTTACGCTACTTGCAAAACGATTAATGGGGAATACAAATTGCAAGGACCTCTGCTCTATGACGGTAAACCCGTCAAACGTTGGGATATGGGAACTTTTCAGGATACGGATGGCAAAGGCTATCTGCTTATTCATCACGGGCCTGTTTACAGATTGAGTGAAGACTACCGCTCGATAGAGGCTGAAGTTGCTCATGTGAAAGGCTCAGGCGAATCGCCTGCCATGTTCAAGAAGAATGGCATGTACTATATGCTGTTCTCCACTCTTCCTAGTA
>USSR01000143.1 GCA_900557355.1 uncultured Bacteroides sp. | reverse complement strand
GGATTTGCGGAGCAGCTCCGGCCTCGGAAGTGGAGTTCTGAATATTAACACCGGCAATCTTTCCTTGCAGTAGTTGGTCTACTTGTGTCACGGGAATATCTGTCAGGTTGTTGACGTCCATCTTGGATACGGACCCGGTCAGGTGGGATTTCTTCTGCACGCCATAACCTACCACCACTACTTCATCCAACACTTTCGTATCTTCTTTTAAGTTGATATTCAGTATCTTTTGATTATTGACGGGTATTTCCTGCGTCGTATATCCGATGTAGGAGATGACAAGGACAGATTTGGAAGAGGGGACATTCAATGTAAATTTGCCGTCCATATCGGTGATAGTACCGGTGGTACTTCCTTTCACCTTCACATTTACTCCGGGAACACCGCCTTGACTATCGGCGACTGTACCGGTGACAGTAAATGATTGCGCGTAGACAACCGTTACGAACGGGGTACATAACAATAGCAACATTGCTATCATTAAAGGGTAATAAAACGATTTGTTCCTCATGATATTAGGATTTAAATAAAGGATTATTCTAAACTATACATTAAATTCAGACGGCTGGAAGCAGAAGTGGTGCGATATTTGGCACCGATCGCTTCATATCCGGCTTTCGGGTCGAAGAAAGAGGCTTTGCGGAGCACCCAGCAGGCTTCATCTTGTTTCTTGTCCCATTCTTTGATTTGCTGGTAAGGCCATTCGCTCTGCGGCTTGCCGATATAGGGAATGGTAAATTTCAGTGCGGCAGTGATGGAACGTCCGTCTTCGCTGGCGGCGTTATAGATATCTATACCTTCCGTTGCGCCAATGAAAGACATATCCAGCATGTGCGTTAGGTTGAAGAGGGTATAACCGAAAGCAGTTGTGCGTTCCAGTTCCAGCGGTTGTTTGCCGTCCGGTTCAATTTGAGAAAACAGACGCTTTGCCGGGAATTCTTTTAGAATCTGAATTGCCAATTCTTTGTTGCCGATATACAGGGCGTACGCTGTCAGTTGCACGTCATAAGCCAGCCCATGATTGTTCTTGGCGGCATTTTCTTCGGCGGCGACAGGGCTTGTCTGTATCCACTCTACAAACTGCGTGAACCATTCTTTCATTCCTTTTTTGATGGCAGGTGTCATGGCTTTCGAACTATCCAGCAGGGTAAGCGCATCCAGCATTTCTACGAAGCAGTAAGTATCAATCATACCTGTTCCGCGCCCCAGGCCATCTCTGCGGCCGGGAATGGTCTGACCGTAATTCAGGTTCGGATTCATTTTTGTTTTGGCGTCCAGGAACCATACTTTCAGAAAGTCGGTTGCTTTCTTCGCATATTGCTCGTTGCCCGAGAAATAGTAAGCAATTCCCAGTGTGGTAACGGCTTTTGCCATGTTTCCCAACCGGTCACGGTCTAACTTGGACAGTTCGGGATTGCGTAGCCCGTCTTTGCGGATATAAGGCAAGCCGTCCGGTTTGGAAGGATCGGGCCACCAGTAAGGTCCCATACTCATGTAATCGTGTTTGTCTCCGCTGGAGGCTGTCATACTTTTATCCATCACCGAAGGAGGAGTCAGGTTCATAGCTTTGTCGGCCTCTTTCATTAACGTTTTGATAGCCGGGGCGTATGTAGGAGTATCGGCTTTAGCCTTCACTTTAGCCAGCTTTTCAGCAGGATAGATGCGGGTGTTGACGGTTTGTGCGTTCATTGGAAGCAGGCAAACCAGTGCAAAAGCACTCAATAACAGGTTTCTCATAATGATTCTATTTTTAGCAAATTAGTTTAACCATAATAAAGGATGACGGATGGGAAGGTTGCGTATCACTTCCTCGTTGGTGGGGAAATGTTCCAACTGTTTCCATGTCTGAAAATACTCTTTCCGGTAATGATGAAGACTACCGAATAGTAAGAACGGGTGTGCCACCGGCCATTCTTCCCAAAACATAATGTCCGGTTGACGTTGCCACGAACCTTTGTCTTTGACGAAGGGAAACAGCCAGGAGATTCCTTTTTCAATGTTCCGTCCGTCTGTGGTGGTATAGTCCCATAAATTCTCTTCGGGAGTTGTCAGCAAATGGCAGAGGGTAGTCATTGCGTCGAGGTTGAAAAGAGAATAACCATACGGCTTGGTGCGTTCCAACTCCAAAGGGAAACTGCCGTCGGCAGCCATTTGGTTCGGTAATAACACGCTCCGGTAACGCTCGCGGCAGAAACGGAGCATTTCTTCATTTTGCGTGAACGAGGCAAATGCTGCCACTTGCATAGTCCAGCAAGTACCGTGGTTGTTCTTGGCTTCCATCTCGTTGATACCGTAACGATGCGTAGATAACCAGGTCAGGTAATCGGAGAACCACAAGCGGATGGTTTGCAGTTCTTTGTCTTCGATGATTCCCTGCGCCTCCATCAGGCGGAGTGACTGCGCCACTTCAATCAGATGGATGGTATCGATAATGCCTATCCCGCGTCCGGTTGCAATGCCTTTGATGGCTTGTGCATACAGCAAGTTCGGATTCATCATCGTTTTCTGATCGATAAACCAGGCACGGATATGGCGCATGGCAGCATCGGTGTATTTCTTGTCTCCTGTCAGTATCCAGGCGGAAGTCAGATCTCCGACTAACTGGCTGAAGCGTATCATGGCATGACGGTGGGCGGTGAAATTATCCGGATTGGTTTCTCCGTCACGGCGGATAAACGGACCGGCCGGGTTTTGCGGATTCTCCCACCAGTAGTCACCTTCGGAATAGAAGTCGTGAATACCTCCTGCGCTTCTTTCGGCACGGGTGGCTGTGACGGTCATCGGTACGGACTCCAATGCAGCGTCCGCCCGTTTCAGGGTTTCAGTCTGCAGGAGTTGGCGTACTTGACCTTTCACATTTTCCCCGGCCATCACCGTGGTGAAGCTGAAGAGCAGTATAAATAATCCTATTGAAACGTTCTGTTTTCTCATTGTGCTTTCAATTGAGTATAAGCGGTCTTGATTCCATCCGATTGAACGGATAGGTAACAGGTATCAGTCACTTTGACCCGTATCATGGCTTTTCCATTGTAAGCCTGTACCTTGCGTGAGCCGGTTGAAGTTCCCAGGTTTTGGATAAGTTCTCCGTCTCCGGCAGCTTCAAACGAAATTAGGTTGGCTGCATCCAGGCAGGGAATTCCTTTGTCGTCTGTCAGCTGGGCTTCTACACGGATGATATTTTCTCCTTCAGGATAACTTGTCAATTTCAGTTGTTTCGGTTCTCCCCATTGAGCGGTTTGGTAGGCAACTGTGATTTCGTCGGAAATCGCTTCTTTGCTTTTTACCGCAACAGCTTTCAGTTGGTTCTCTCCTTCGCGCAACACACATTTCCAATGCAGTCCGGCTGCGGGAAAGTCTTGACTGTTGCGTTGCTTAATACCTTGACTGACTCCGTTCACAAACAGTTCTACTGCCGGACAGTTGGAGTAAACCAATATTTCTTTCGGTTCGTTTGCTGCTCCCCAACGTGTCGGCCAGGTATGACCGTAAATGTGTATCATTGGCTTCTGCGTCCAATAAGACTGGAACACATAGAACACTTCTTTCTTGGCGAAATCCCGTTCGATAACTCCTTTTTGATTGACGTAGGGAACAGGATTCTCCGGTCGTAGGGGAGTGGAGAAATCTTTGAAAGGCCAGTAGGCAGTTCCCGTAAGCCAAGTCATGGTTTCTTGTTCTTTCAAATGCCAGTCCACCAGTTTCACGATGTATGATTCCGACCAGTCTCCGTCTCTGGAAGCACGGGCATCTCCTCCCACGAGAGAGAAATCTCCCGCCCGTTCGTCGGCACCAACTCCGGCAGGGATTCCACCTAATGATTTGAAAGGATCTTCTGCGTGGCGTCTGGCGTGAGAGTCACCTCCCCATTCTACATGTAGGAAGTGTTTCACTTGTTTCATTTCTTTTTCCGATACGCTTTTGTAGTCGGTAAACTTGCCACGATACCAGCCTGCCCAGATGGAAGGAGAGTATACATCGACAATATCTTTGCAGAAGTCACAGCGGCGGATGGAAGTGACGCGTGACGGGTCCAGGCGGTGTGCCAGGTCGTTCAGCTCTTTCATAAAGGCACGTATCTGCGATTGTTCGAAAGTAGGGAAATCATTCGGCCAGTCGTTTTCATTACCCAATCCCCACAGAATAACGGAAGGGTGGTTGTGATGTTGGGTAATCATGTTGGTTAGCATCCGGCGGGCTTGTATTTTATAAGTTTCTCCACCCAATCCGCCACGGCACCAGGGGATTTCTTCCCACACGAGGATACCTAATTCGTCACACAGGCGAAGGATGATGTTTGATTGCTGGTAATGTCCCAGGCGGATGAAGTTGACACCCATTTCTTTCATGAGTTTCATTTCCGTCACCATTTGCTCTTCTGTCATGGCGGCTCCTACACCTGCATGGTCTTCGTGGCGGTGAGTACCTTTTAATAACAAGCGTTTTCCGTTTAGCTTGAAAGGACCGTAGTCTACAAATTCGAAGTGGCGGAAACCTACTTGTTCTGTTACTGTCTGTTCGCCTTCGGCTGTTTGGAGGGTAAACTCACAAGTGTATAGCTGTGGCTGGTCAGGACTCCAAAGCATCGGATTCTTGATAGCGATGTCAAACAGGTGTACTTCTCCCAATGGTAGAATGTCTGTGGCGGTTTGTTCGGTCACTTTCTTTCCGTTCGGATCTTTCAGAGTGAAGCGAACCGTAGCTTGGCGAGTGTCATTCGGATTGTAGAAGTTGGCTTGCACTTTCAGTGTTGCGCTCTTCAAGTCCTTCTGCACCGGGGTTTCCAGTTTAAAACTTGCAAAAGAAAGGGCGGGCTGATAAATCAGGTTTACGTAGCGGTAAAGTCCTCCGTATACGTTGAAGTCTGATAAATCCGAAGGAATCATTTCTGTATCTCTTGAATTGTCGCAACGGATGGACAAAGGTACTTTGCCGTTGAACCGCTTGCGGCAATCGGGATCGGCTAATGCTTTACGGATTGCTTCTGTGATGTCTACGCTCCATTCATCGTAACCTCCTACGTGGCTGCCGACTTTACGGGTGTAGATATATACTTCTGTTTTCTGTCCGGCTCCTTCAAATTCGAGGATCGTGCGGCCGTTGGCGGCCGGGTTCTGAATATCGAGCAGGGTGCGATACCATCCGGGACCCTGGTAATAGTTTACGTCCGGGTCTACGGCATCTTCCGCGTTGAAACAGTGGGGCAGGGTAACTGGCTGCCAAATGGGTACAGCTTCCGAAGAACCGGGGGCGACTGCACGTACGGCTTCCCAAATACTTCCGAGATCACCTTTGAGATATTCCCATTGGTCGGTCAGCCGGATTCGTTGGCTGGCGGGAATCTTGGCACTTGCCGGAAGGGTAAGTACGGTAAAGGCTGTCAGTATATAGATAAGTAGCTTTTTCATGGTTCTTATAGATGATGATCGTTATAGTTTCTGTTCTTTTTCCAGTTTGTTTTTCCGTATCAATGCTTCGAGGAAATAATAGTCGGCATATACGATAGGCACATCAATTTCGCTGTTGTGAGGTTTGGAGCCGGTACTGTGGAGAAGTAGAAAACCGTTGTCGCCGTTTGGTTTCGCACGGTAGTGGGCAGTGAGGTTCTCTAAAATCCGGTCGGCTTCTTCTTTGTAAAGGGCTTTATATTCTGGTACGTAGGTACTTAGTTCATAGAGTGCGGAAGCGATGCAGGTGGCTGCGGACGCATCCCGCGGTTCGTTAGGAATTTCCGGAGCGTTGAAATCCCAGTAAGGTATCAGGTCTTCCGGCAGGTTGGGGTGGGTGAAGATATATCTTTCGATATGCTTCGCTTGTTCCAGGAATTCAGGGAGTCCGGTTTCGCGGTAACACATCGTGTAGCCATACAGCGCCCATGCCTGTCCGCGTGCCCATGCCGATGAGTCGGCGTATCCCTGATGGGTTACCTTGCAGATGGGGTTGCCGGTGATTGTATCATAGTTTACGACGTGGTACGTACTGTAATCGTCACGGAAGTGATTTTTCATGGTCGTACGTGCGTGGTTGACTGCTATATTATAAAAGGTGGAGTCATTCGTTTCGCGGGAAGCCCAGAATAGTAATTCCAAATTCAGCATGTTGTCGATGATAACGGGACATTCCCATTGGTCGGCATGGTGATCCCAGGAACGAAGGCAACCTACGTTCGGCTTGTAGCGGGTAATGAGCGTACGTGCTGATTCGATCAGTATATCTTTATAGGTGGGATTACCGGTCAGGCGATAGCCATTGCCGTAGCTGCAATACATCTTGAATCCCATGTCGTGGGTAGTGCCGTTCTTCTTTTCGCGTTCCAGCATTTCTGTATGCTTCTCTGCTTTCTCTTTCCAGAAAGGATCGTGTGTATATTCATATACATACCAGAGTTCACCGGGAAAGAATCCGCTGGTCCAGTCTTTGGAAGGGACGAGACGCAGAGAACCATCCGGTTCTGTATTACGAGGATTAGTCAGTTCGCCCCATTGTTTGGCAATTCTTTTTTCTTTGCTTTCCTGTGATTCGTTGGCGCGTGCTTCATCTATTTTAGGAAAAGCATATTTGAGTTGTTGCTCGGCAAATGCAAAATTAGAATCAATCAGGTTTTGCTTTTGGGGAGACTGACAGCCAACTAAAAATGCTGTCCCGATGCTAAGTGCTAAAAGATAATGTTTCATATTTGTTTCCATATTATTATTTCTAAGTCGATGTTGCAAATGTATGGAAACGGAATAAAAAGGGCTTGTCCAGCTGTGCCGTAAATTTGCAAAATCATCCCAACTTCATTGGGACAATCGCTTCTATATCGCTCTTGGGACGTTTTTTATAATCTGGGATGATTTTGCAAACTATGTGATAAGTACTGCATCATAATTAAAAGGATCATTTTAATTTAGGCACGGATTACACGGATTACGCTGTTGCTTTGTGCAATCATATTTCAGAAAACCGTGTAATCCGTACCTGAAAATTCCCATTTATAAAACCAATTTAGAACTACTCTTCCGGTTGTCCTTTTACGTATTCGGTAGGCGAAACTCCGTAGGCTGATTTGAAACATTTGGTAAAATAAGCAAGGGTACTGAAACCGGTAGCGATTGAAACTTCCGTCACATTCATGTCCGCCTTTTTAAGTAGTTGCGCAGCTACCTCCAGACGTTTATGGCGAATCAGGTCGTTCAGGGATAAATCTGTTACCGCCTTGAGCTTGCGGTAGAAATTACTCCGGCTGAATCCCATTTCATCACATATCATATCCACTTTTAAGTCCGGATTATCCAAATGATCTTGGATGATCTCGAATAACTTCTGCATGAATTTATCATCGGCAGAGGTCGTTTCGATACCCATTGATTGCAGTGAGAAGTTTTTCCCGTACATGGATTTTAATTTTTCCCGCTGTAACAACAGATTATAGATTCGTACCAGCAACACATCTATATTGAAAGGTTTCACTACATAATCGTCTGCTCCTGAAAGGAACCCTTCTTTGACGTGCATCACCATTGTACGGGCTGTGAGCAGGATGACCGGAATATGGCCAGTCTGCAAATCATTCTTAATCATTGCGCAGAGTTCCAGTCCGTCTACTCCCGGCATCATTATATCCGTAACCACTAAATCGGGAAATTCTTTCAATACAATCTGGAAGGCTTCTTCGCCGTTTCCGGCCTCGAGTACCCGATAATGACGCTGCAGATGTTCTTTTACATAACTGCGTATATCCTCATTGTCTTCTACAAGCAGGATTGTTTTGCCTGTCAGGTAAGGAAGTTCTTCGGCGGACTCCTCTGACTGGCTGACAACCTCTTGCTCTTCCCGTTCGTTTTCGGATAGATTGTTTATCACGTTTTCTTCCATTGATTCTGGTTGCTCGTTATTCGGAAGTATAATGGTGAATATACTTCCTTTCGGCCGGTTGGAATCGACGCTGATTGCACCTTGATGCAAATGTACGACGGATTGGGTCAGACTTAGCCCGATACCTGTTCCGTTTACATTATCATTGGCTGTTTGAGGAGCGCTGACTTGATAGAACGGATCGAAAATATGTGTACGGGCAGTTTCCGGAATTCCTTTTCCCGTGTCGGCTACCTGAATAACGAAGTAGTTATTGCTATCGTCGGAGAGGACGAAAGTCGGATCGGTGGATATATTTTTCCCGAACCGTTGTTGAAGGCTCTCTTTATTGAGTGCTGCAATGAATCGCAGGGTAACAGTTTCTCCCGGAGGCGTGAATTTAAACGCATTCGAAAGTAGGTTGAATACTGCTTTTTCCAATAAACTCTGGTCAAAACATGCCGGGATTTCTCCTTCCGGAGCTTCATACAAGAACGTGATTTGCTTGCTTTCCGCTATTTGCTTGAAAGTATAATAGATTTCAAGCAGGAATGCATTCAAATCCGTATGGGTTAAACTTAGTGTGAGGCTGCCGCTTTGGTTCTTTTGTAAATCCATCAATTGATTGACCAGTAAGAGCAAACGACGGGCATTCTTCAAAACTAAGTCTAGTTTAGTTTTGATAAAATGCGGGACTTCTGCCTGGCGCACCAGTTCGTCAATAGGACTGATGATTAGAGTCAACGGAGTACGCAATTCATGTGAGAAGTTGGTAAAAAGCCGGATTTTGGTTTGGTGAAACTCTTCCATCCGTTGCTTTTCCATTTGGCGCATCCGCAGGTTGAGTTCCAGCTTATGTTTGCTGTACATGTAATAACCGATGGTGTAGGTGATTCCTATAAATAATAATGCATAGATCATATAAGCCCATGGGGTTTTCCACCAGGGAGAAAGAATGATGATTTCCAGCGTTTTTCCCTGGGTGTTCCATACATCGTCGTTGTTGGAGGCAATGACATGAAAGATGTATTTGCCGGGAGCGATATTGGTATAATAGGCTTCTTTACGGGTTCCCACATGATTCCAGTCTTCATCGTGTCCCACTAATTTATAAGCATACTGGTTCTGTTCGTGAAGAATGTAATTGAGCGCACAGTATGCAATGGAGAAGTTATTTTGATTGTATGCCAGAGTGATGGTTTCTGTGTCGTCGGGATTGGCATCCAGCAAATGACTCTGATCGCCCGGTTGGATCACTTTGTTGTTAACGGTCAACTGGGTGAGTACTACCGGCGGCATCATATTGTTTTTTATCAACGAGCGGGGAGCAAAGGACAGGAATCCATTACTGCCGCTGAAATAAACTTCTCCATTAGGGAGGCAAATGCCTCCTTGCGGAGTAAATTCTAACGTTTCAAGGCCGGCGAAGCAGTCATAAACGTGCACTTGTCCCGTTTTAGTGTTGATTTCGGCAATGCCATTATCAATACTTGCCCATATATTCTGGTTGTATTCTATTAAAGTATAGACCTCTTCGTTAGTCAGTCCTTCCTCCGTACCGATATGACGCACGATCCCTTTACCTCCCTGATATTGGTAAATACCTGCTCCAAAAGTGCTGATCCATATTTCTCCGTTCTTCTTTCTTAGAATACTGGTTACGTAGTTATTTTCCAGTTGACGGGATGGATCTTTCTCCTCTGTCGAATATTGTATGAGGGTCTTTTTTTCTACGTCGTACTCATAGAGCCCGAATGAACGTGTTCCGATCAGATATACATTCTTGCGCAGAGGCAAAAATGCCCGGATGCTGGAGAAACTGATTGTTTCCCCTTTCTCTCCGATGGGGAACTTGCGCGTTATTTTTTTATCTTTGGTAATTCTGACTAGTCCCTGACGTGAAGTAGTCCCTAGCCAAATGTCTTCATTCGAGTCCCGATAGATGCTATAAATACCCAGGTTCTTTTCATTAAACTGGTGAATAGGCGAGAAGCGTTTAGTCGGAATATGGAAACGGTATAACCCTCCATTGTTTGTGCCGCACCAGATGGATTCTCTTTCTATCATCAATGACTTGATGATATTCTTGTTGTGCATACCAACAGGACGTTCTTCCAGTAGGTAATTGGTGTATTCTTTGGTAGCCGGGTTGAATTGTAGCAATCCTCCTCCTTCTGTTGCGATCCAAAGAGAACCTGTACTATATACCATCGGTCCGAAAATGTTATATAGCTTCTGTTCGCTGTTCCCCAAAGGGTGATAGAATACGAAACGGTTGTTGAGCGGATTGTAGTAATTGACTCCACCGGAGTAGGTGCCTACCCATAATGTTCCGGCACGGTCTACGCATAAACTGCGGACCGAGAAATGGCTTAAATTATTCCGGTTTGCTTCGAACTTGTTGTATTTGGTAATAGAGTCATCCGTCAGATTGAGAATACTCAAACCGTCGAATGTTCCGATAATCAGTTGTTGGTTTTGTTCCTGAAGACAACGGATATAATTATCTGTCAATCCGCTGTTGTGTTCGAAGAAGGCAGAGACTGTCTGTTTATCCGGATTCCATTTATTCAGCCCCTTCATATCCGTGCCTATCCATATTTGCTGATGAGAGTCTTCGAATATGCAACTGATGGCGTTATCGGAGAGAGCCGGAGTGCTTTCTTTAGTTAGCTTTTGGGTGACATTCAGGTTCTTGTCACAAATCAATAGACCTTTATCGTGTGTACCTATATAGATTCGTTCCTGTTTATCAATATATAAAGAAGTAATAGATTCTTTGTCCAGTTGCCCGTCCAATGTTACCAGCTTGAATGTCTTGTTTTCCGGTTGCCAAAAGCAGAGTCCGAGGCGTGTTCCTACCCATAGCTTACCGGATTTGTCCAGACAGAGAGAAAGTATGCTATTGCTGGGAAGCTCCGGATAATCTGCCAGTTGGTAGTTGGTGATGAGGTTTGTTTTCGGATCAAGATAGTTCAGTCCGTTATTGGTACCCACCCAAAGCCCTCCGCGTACGTTGTCCGGAAGTAGTTTGGTGATATGATTGTCTGACAAGGAATTGTTATCCCGGTTGCTGTGTTTGTAGATGGTGAAATGTGTACCGTCATATTTGTTGAGGCCGTTGCGGGTGGCAAACCATATATATCCTTTGTCATCCTGGCAAATGTCGAGCACGGACAACTGGGATAATCCGTTGTTCAGATTAAGAGTTGAAAAGTTGAATGCCCGGTTTTCTTCTGCATATAAACGGGAGTTACCGGAAGACAATAGAAAGATGAAGAAAAATAGGTAAAAAATAGGTAGTTGTTTTCTTTTAATGTGTAAAGTAATAAGGTTATTCTTTATCATAGTATTTTTTATAAATCTTTTGGTATCTTTCTTCCTTTTGGAATTTATCCAGCCATGTATTCAAACTATCGAGTAAAGCGGGTGATTGTTTGCTGACTGCCCATGAGTAGAATTGTGTAAAGCTGATAGCTGTATTTATATCTATCTGCGGGATGGAATCGGCAGCCGCGCGTGCGATACTTTCGTCGCAAACGGCATAGTCGATATCTCCATGAGCTACCATTGAGATTAATTGTTCGGAACCGTATTTATCTATTTCTTTGATATAAATGGTATCTCCGATTTCATTTCCCAGGTTTTGAATACGCAGGATGGAGGGAGAGCCTTTTACTACGTGAAGTGTCCGTCCGGCCAAATCCAGTTGGTTACGGATATAGAGTGAGTCGTTTTCTCCGTTTTCTTTCCGTTGCACGAGCACTTGCTTGTTGAGCGTGATGGGAGAGGTGAGAAGCAGAGAGTCTTTCAGTTCGCTGGTAGCTAATATGCCGCAAGCAATTACGTCATAACGTCCCTCGCTTAATCCTTCCAGCCGTTCTTCGAAACTCATCAGGGGTGTTATTTCGGTCTTTAATCCCTTGTCATAGGCAAAAGCCTGTATCAGTTCGTAATGGAAACCGGAAACGGTATCACCGTCCACGTAGAAACTGATCGAGTTATATTCAGTCGCTACACGCAATATACCTTCTTTGGCAATGGCTGCATAATCACGCGGGTGTCCTGACGGCTTTTCTTGATTACCGCATTGGCGGATAGAAAAGATGATTGCCAATACAATGATTACGGGCACTAAATATCGGGACAGTCTCAATTTGGGGCGTGTTACCATAAGCCATATAGATTTTGTTAATCATAGAAATTCCATGAAAGACCG
>USSR01000142.1 GCA_900557355.1 uncultured Bacteroides sp. | reverse complement strand
AAATTTCCTCATTATGCTCGCCCAGCCTGTCCATCTCTTCCTGATTGAACCAATAGCGGAAGCCGGAACGGTAGAGCGCAAGCCCCTGGGCGTAAATCTCCCGGTAGGGCAGAGAAGTCTTGAAGGGATCATCGATGGAAAGTGCTTCGAAAGCAAGCCAGCGGCGTGTGCCGGTGGGATCGTTAAGGAAAGCGATATTGTTGCCCGTGCCGCAGAAAGAAGCCACATGAGCGCGATGCATCTTGTTGCGGGCATAGGCAGAGCGTTCGTTGATGGAAGGCATGGTGACCATCGCCTTAAACTGGTTCATCTCCGAAGGACGCATGTTGTCTATCTCCTCGAAACAAATCAGTGCAAATTCGGACAAGGAGATTTTGTCGTCTTTCGTCATGCGGTCACTGTTGGTCTTCGTAAAGAAGTACCGTTCCCATTCACGTGGCAGCAGCCGGTTCATCCAGGTGGTCTTGTAATACCCCTGTTTGCCGATTAATACAAGTACCACCTGGTTGATGACAGAAGGATTGACGAGGGAAGCGATGAAGCCGACGAACCATTTCCGGAAATAGGTGTAAAAAAGCTCCTGGTCGGCAGTATGCACGGTGTTTGCCAGCAAGCGGATATAGTCGGTTTTCCCGTCCCAGGCATCGAGTCCGTCGAGGTAGGAGACGAAAGGATGGTAATCGTCCACATATTCCGAGTTGAGAATCATCTGTATGGTCTTGGCGCCACTGTAGACACCCATCTTGTTGGCACGTGCCCACAGGGTGTTTTCGTCGCGGTCGGTAATGTCACGGAAGTCCGGTTCACCTTCGAGGCAAATCTCACGCCGTTCGGTGATGACATTGTTGCGTACCCTGGCTTGCGAAGTGATGAACTTCTCGACTTCGGGAAGGGGAGCAAAGCTGAAACGCCGTCCCTTGACGGAAGGCAGCTGCTGCGTACCGTGCTCGTCGGTGTGAAGATAAACGGAATGGACGATACTTTCGAGCTTGGAGACATCGTAGTCGGCAAAACGTCCGGCAGCCCAGGCGCGCACATCGTCCTCTCCCACTCCATAACGGTTCATCAGGTAGACTGCCGCGGATACATATTCGTTGTAATGCCCTTCGGTGTACATCTTGCCTTCAGCATCCAGATGCTCAAGGATGGACTGTTCCGCTTCTTCCACCGTAGCAGCGTAACGTCTTGCCGGACGTCCCTTTTTCTTCGCGGGAAGGGCATCCTGCGCCTTTGCTTGCGGAGCAAGCTCGATGTGCATGGCTTCCGCCTGCGGATGGTAAACAGCCCGGGGACAATAACAAAGGATACTAGTGCGGGCAATATTGCTGCATTGGGCATCGTACTTGTAGCCAAGCAGCCGCGCGTAATACGTGTTGCCTTGCAGAAAAACGTCGCTGTGAAAACGGGACTCCGTCACATCCGTGAAATAGACTACCCTCACTCCTTCACCGGAAATGGTGGCATAGGCAAGTACTACGTACGGGTCGGCATCGAGCAGGCGGAAACAACGTTCGAGGTCGTCCGGCGGCACATGGTCGAAGTCTGCCATCCCAAGGCCGGTATAGCCCGTGACGTGCTCTCCCGCCTTGCCGCCGGCGAGGATGACCGAGGGAGTGAAGTTCATCATTTTGTCTTTGACGGACTGCGCTTCCTTTTTCTGTCCGGCGGACTTATAGTAACGGTGTTTTTCTGTATCCGAGCGAAACGTTTCGAGGATTATCAACTGGTAAACTTTGTCCAGAGAAATGGTCTCCGGCATAGTGTCATACATCGACTTGAGAAGCGATACTAAAAATTGTTTTTTCTTTGACATAATATGTCTGATTTTAAATAAATAAATAAAAACATCATTCCGTTTGCCGGACAACCGGCAAACGGGTGCAAAGATAAAAGTACTTGAAGATAATTTTTCACACACAGTGTGCGAAGCACACTGTTAACAACCACTAATAAACATAAAATGGAAAAAGAAACCACTCACAAAGACCCTTATGCCCTTTTCAGGCATTTCACCTTTCATTACCTGCACTACTACCTGACCGGATTTTTCCACACCCACTCCGTCAAAAAGCGGGAATTATCGGATGAATGCGGTTATGGCGGAAATACATTGGAGCATCTGCTCGAAGGAAAAGACATGCACTTCAACTGCCATGTCCGCCTGCTGGTTATGATGCGCGAATACTGCAAAGACGATGTCGAATACATGAACTTCGTTATGGAATTCATGAAACGCGCCATCATAGAAGTATGGATTGCATGGGAAGAAAGGCCAGAGGAATGGATGCTTTCCACATGGGAAGAAATGCGGAAGGAAAAAGATAAATATACAACATTATAGACTTGTTTATATGAAGAATTTTCACTACTTTTACTGGTATAAACCAATAATTGGAAAGACAATGGATAACATTAATTTTGTAATAAGATGCTACGATAAGAGTGAATTGGCTCACCTGTATTTCCCTACTCTTACGGAGAATGCCGCCGTAGACAAACTGCGGCGCTGGATCAGGAAATGCCGCCCCCTGATGGAAGAGATAACGGCTATGGACTTCCGCCCGAAGATGAAAATGTATACCGGGCGGGAAGTGCGGCTGATAGTCCGCCATCTGGGCGAACCGGGAGAGTGAACGCAACCAGCCCCGGAAGGATGAATGAATGCATTAATTTTCCGGATGAATACATCCGTTTTTCAAAACAACACATTCATTCGGGGAATCCGACAGGATAAATAAAAAAAGCGTTGTATTGATAAAATAAATCAATGCAACGCTTTAGAGACTGACTAAAAAGTCGATAGTACTTAAAGGTACAACAGACTCTGCTTATGAGGAATAATCCTTATTTCAACGTGAGTTCAATATAAGATTCCAAATATTTTTCCGAATATCAGGAGCATAGCGATACCTGTAACGAGTTTCAAGGTTCCGGTTGCTTTGCCCCCGCCTCCAATAGTAATTCCATACATTCCGGCTTCCTGCAACAGGCGGCGTGATGCAGCGGGGTACGACCATCGTTGTCGGCTTTGCCCAAGTCGGTGCAATGGTACATGGCTGCCACATTCAGAGGTGAACGCCCGTACTTGCCCTTTGTGTCAATCCCTTTTTCAAGCAAGGACCTGATTTCATTAGTGAAGAAGAGGCCTTCTTCGGACATTTTGTCAAGGATTTGATGAATGGCGGCCGTTTGTCCGAATGTGCCCAAGGCGAATGCCGACAGAAGAGAGACGATAATCAGTTTCTTCATTGGTGGTTGGTTGATTATTGTTTAATTATTGTTGTTTAGTTACTGCATATTGGCGCAACAGTTCCACAATGTCGGGATTTTCCCGTTTAAGGGCTGCATGGAGCGCCGTACACTTGCTTTCGGGATAGGGCGCATTCACCTCCGCCCCTCGTTCGAGTAACATTTGCACCCTCTTCCGGTCTCCCTCATTTACGGCTATTGCCAGCGGGTTTCCGAGATTGACATCGGCTCCACGCTCTATGAGCAGGTTGGCTGTGCGGATATCCCTGTTTCTTATCGCTATGCACAAGGCCGTCAAGTGGCTTTCGCTATAGTAGCCCGTACGGTTGCCGTCAGAGATGCCGCTGTCGTTGATTTCCCATCCGTTGTCGAGCAGGAACTCCACCTTGCGGGCGTTCCGGATGGAAACGGAATCGCAGTAATTGTCTTTATCCAGCCTGCTGAGACAGTAGTTCATGATAAACGGCAGGTTACTGTAATGTGCCTCGGGATGTTCTTTGAAATAGCGCCCGGCAAAGTCCATACGGTCATGCTCGAGCATCGTGCGGAAAGCAAGGTCTTCAGAATATCCGGCATGGGCAGCCATCCGCACCAGATGTCCGTACGGGACATGCGGATTACGGAGCATACTTTCGAACTGCTCCGACGCCATGCGTTCTAAAAATTCCCTCCCCACCCTCGCAGCGGTGATTGCCGGACAGGCAAAGTATACGGCGATAGTCACCCCCCATATCCACTGCCGTATGACGGGGTTATAGCATTTGCAGACCGGTGTGAGGAGAAGAGCGGGAAACAGGAGCAGGATAACCAGCAGGACTAGCAGGGGGCCAATAATTTCACTGCCGCCTACCGGCCCGTCGATATGGGTATTTTCAATAATCGCCCAGGGTAATGCCACAACGATAATCCCGGTCAGTGCCAGAGCGGTGATTACTAATTCCATTTTATTCATAACCGTATGGATTAAATAAGTTCTTCATTCCCGTCATAATTCTCGCACCGTACCGTTTCGCCGTCCCGCCATTCGTAGATGGATTTCAGTGTGCCGTCCGGGCGGAATGATTCGCGCCGGATTCGTTCTCCCATCCGGTAGGTCCCTTTCTCGCAGCCGCCCGATTTGCCATGCTCCTCGTATGCGCCGTCCTTCAGGTCGAGCCGGTAGACGTATGACGATATCAATGAGCCGTCTTCGCCGTATTCGCGCGATAGCCCGTGAAGTTTACCGTCCGCATACTCCGTTTCTTCCTTCAACTGCCCGTTGTCATAGTACCAGCAGGCCTTCCCATGCCGTTTGCCGTCTTTGTAAGGACAGGTATATCTGATTGTTCCGGTCGGGCCCGGCAATTCCGGGTTGTCGTAATATGCGGTGTATATACCGTCCAGTTTGCCTTCGGAATAGAAGGCGTCACACATAAGCTGCCCGTCTTCGTGATATTTCTTCAGTGGTCCTTCCGGCCGGCCGTTCTGCAGGGTGGCCGTTGCCGCAAGGGTAAACCGGCCGTTGTGGACGTAATACTCGCGATAGTCTCCCTCGCACTGTCCTTTCTCCACTTGTGAGGTGATGTATTGTGGGAACAGGCATTTGATATTGACAACCCCGGTCTTTTCGAGCTTGCCCGTAAAAAGACCGCCGCCAATCGTGCGAATCAGTTTTTCCGAATCGTAGTAGAGCGCGTAGCTTTTGGAGCCGGTCAGCCTGCCTGCCTCGTAAGTGCGCTCGTCATCCACGCTGCCGTCTTCATTGTAGTAAGTCCATCTGCCCTCGGGAATGTCCCGGTATCCACTGTCATCTTCGTCCCAGATTTCCCCGGCAACCTGCCCCCTGGCTTTGATTTTACCGTCGGGGTAGAACACTTCGCACAGTCCGGTGAGATTGCCCCGGGAGAAATTTCTAATCGACTTTATATGACCGTTTTCATCATACGTTGTAACTTTGCCATGCTTCCAGCCTACAACTTTATTGCCTTGTTCCTGCACGTTGCCGTTACTATCGTATTCCGTGTAAGGCTGCGGGTCGCGGCTGGCCCGTTTGTCTTTTCCCACGACTGTTCCCTGGAGTATCAAGATGCCTGCCGCCAATGCCAGGAAACCTATCCAGCCACCGCGCAGCAGCCATTGTGCCGCGGCGGTGGAGAGTATGAACCAGGTGGCGAAGGAAAGGAAAAGGATGCAATAGAACGTAAACGGGTAGTCTTCGGCGGTCTCCATGCCGCCGTAGCCGGCATACGAACCGATACGCTGCGCGATGACGTAATACAACAGCGGGTAAACGGCTGTGGAGATGAGGAATGATAGTATTTTTAATTTAGCGTGCATGTTCCAGCCTAATAGAGTAGTCAATATACACTTTTTATTAATCTCTCTTTTGCGAAAGTAGACATTCACATCCATTTTCACAAGTTTTTCTTTTTAAAAGTGGACACATTACTCAACTACTGACTTGCCAGACAGTCCTTGTTGTTCGCCAATAGTTCGCCTAACTTGTCCAGCCTCTTGCGCGTAAGGCACAATTGCCTGATTACCGCCGCATATCCCTCATAACGATGGATATCGAAACCGGCAAAGTCGTACATCCCCCTATCCAGCAGCGTGAAGGCCGCCTGCCGTACATGTTTGCCATAATAGCCGTGAAGGGAAGGAATGTTGAGTTGGAACAGGCATCCCCGCTCTTTCAACTTTATGCAGTCATTTTTCTCCAGATACGGATACCGCTCCGGGTGCGCAATGACCGGGGTATATCCTGCCTCAAAGCACTCCCCCAACATGTCATAAAATCCGGGAAGCTGAACAATCCCCGCCCCTTCTACCAACAGCAGTTTCTTCTGGTTCCATTCTCCCAACGGCAATACCCCCTCCGACAACCGGCAAGGGAAGTATTTATCCAACATATATTCGGAAGCCAGCACCAGTTCCATCTGCCCGCCATAAGCGGACTTAAATTCCGCAAATTTCTTTTGTAACTCCCCGGCAGGTGAGTTATTAAAATCCATCATCGTGTGGGGAGTGATAAAAACCCGCTGCACCTTTACTTCTTTCTCCATGAAATCAAGCAGACTCAACGCTTCCACTTTTGTTTCAACACCATCATCAACCCCTGGCAGGATATGGCTATGTATCTCCGTCATACCTGTCCACAGACCACTGTCGCAGGCATTGAACAATCTATGAAACCAAAATGAAATCATATACTCCTATTTTTTTAGTATCTTGCATATTCTATCACCCATTGTCTTTTTCCACCAGTCCCCTGTTTTCTTCTTTTCTTCCTCGCCGTAGCCATAGCCGTAACCATATCCGTACCCGTAACCATACCCGTAGCTTCTTTTATTCTTCAAGGTTCCATTCAACAATACGGTCAGGTTGGTATATTTCTGTTCCTGATACAAGCGCTCCAACTCCGGCAATTGCCTGTGGTCGAGCTTGCCGGCACGCACCACAAAGATGGTGAAATCGGAAACACGGTTGATAATGGACGTATCCGCCACGATGCCCACCGGGACGCTGTCGATAATCACATAGTCATATCTTTTCTTCAACTCGTTCATCAACTCGTCCAAGCGTTTGCTCAACAGGAGTTCCACCGGGTTGGGAGCATTCACGCCGATAGGAATCAAATCAACACCTTCGCCCAGCCTGCCTTTCTGTATAATCTCATCTACCTTCAAAGAGGTATTCGATAAGTAGTGAGCCACGCCTTTCTCCTTTCTCTCTCCCAACTTCTTGCTAAGCGTGCCCTTACGAAGGTCGAGGTCGACCACCACTACTTTCTTGTCCGCCTGCGCCAAGCTTACAGACAGGTTGGAAGCAATGAACGTCTTTCCGGCCCCCACATTGAACGAAGTCAGCGTAATCACTTTCTTTTCAGTCCGGACAGCAATGAAATCCATATTCGTGCGCAAGATACGGAATGCTTCGGACAAGGAGTCACGGCCGCCGGCACGCACCATGACATCTCCGTCCTCACCTTTCTTCTCCTCCATCTGCGGAATTTCCGCAAGAAATGAAACGTCAATCCGGTCTTCTATATCTTTCCGGGTGTACACGCGAGTGTCCAGCATCAGCATCAGTAGCAGGATAATGGCAGGTAACGCCACTCCGCATCCCGCCCCCATCAGGAGTTTCTTATACAAGTTGGGATAGACGGGGCCGCGGCTGCCTGAAGGCGGTTCATAAATACGTGCATTATCACTCGAGATGGCGAGGCTCAACGCATTTTCTTCGCGCTTGTTGAGCAAATACAAATACAGGTTTTCCTTCACTTTCTGCTGGCGGCTGATTGAAAGCATTTCGCGTTCCTTTGTCGGGACATCCAGCACTTCCCGGCGCACCTGGCGCCCTTCGGTGCTGATTGCCATCCGCCGCATATTCAGATTGGATATGACGTTGTCCATCGCCTGGATGATATTCTGCCGCATGGTTTCAAGCGAACGACTCATCGCCTGCACTACCGGATTATTCTCGTTGCTGTCTTCCAGCAGTCTCTTGCGTTTTATCAATACGTCATTGTAACGTAAAATCTGGTTTTTAACGGTTTCATCTTCCAGCCCGGAATTGCTCGGAATAAAATCGTCCGCCTTGCTCAAATCCTGCAGGTTCTGCTTCATTGCCTTAACAATATCCAACTGAATGTTGATCCTGTTCACCTCTTCCGTATATTTCCAGATATCTCCCGTATACAGTTCGGAAGCTTTGCTAAGGTCAATACCTTCATTTTCTCTCTTCTTAGTTTCAATGAAACTTTCCACATTCCCCAATTCGGATTCGATGATTTCCAGACGCCCTTTTATAAATTCTGCGGTACTCATCGCCACCATATTCTTATCTTCAATCGCGTCTTCATTAAAAATGACAACCATCATATTCAACAGGTCTTCCGCCCGTCTTGCGGAAAAATCCTTCATCACAAGTTGCAGAATTGGCGCGTCCTCCTCCGGCTGGCTTACTTTCAAATTGGCAAGGAAGAGTTTCATCCTGTCCTCTCTCGGATATTTGGTCACACGAACTGTTTTATCCATATATTTCCCCCCATAATTTTTCAACGGGCTGACAATTATTCTACCCACTAGTGTCTGCACTGTGTCATTCAATACTGCCATACTGTTCACCTTCTTTCCTTTCAGCTTTCCGGAAAGCAATACCTGCTTTTCGTCTTTTGGCGTAACATCCAGCACCGCTACCGAATCGGCATGTATATCCAGAAAAGCCACCTTCACCGGAGAATCTGTATACAACTCCCGCGAACGTAATTTATCCGAAACCGTATAACTGACATCCGCATGAAGCCGGTCGATCACCTTGCGCATCAGTTCTTCCGATTTCATCTGAAGCATTTCACTCGCCACATTAACCTGCCCGAAATAGTTGTTCGAACGTGCAATTTTTATTACCGACTGCGTGTTCTGCGCAGTTTTAATCAGTACCATCGTTGCCCGGCTATAGACAAACGGCGTTTTGTAATAACTATATAACGTGTACCCGACAAACAACAGGACTGAAATCAAAAACCATTTCCAGTGAAGCGCCAGATACATAAAAATATCAATCAAATTAATTGATTTCTCACTTTCCTTCCGGAAGGAACTTTGTTTTTCCATCATTTCCTTTTTTATTTATTTCATCAAAACCAGTATCGAAGTTATGAAAGAGACCAAACCGATGCCCAATGAGTAAAATTTAAGTGTACGGTCTTCCTTTGTCGTAGAACGCGGGAACTTAGGATATACATATACCAGGTCATTCTGCTGCAGGTAAAAACAGACACGGGGAATCGAATATATCCGTCGAACGGATATCGAGCATGTACATCTTCCGTTCATTGTTCTCCTCACGGATGACCGACACTTTCTCCAAATCAGCGTTCGAAGTAAGCCCGTTGGCACGGGTGATAGCTTCGAGCACGGTAATCCGCGCATTCGTCACATTCTGCACTCCTTGCGCATTGACCTCGCCCATGACCGTGACGCGCAGGTTCTGCAAATCGACATAGACTATCGGGTCGTTGATATAACCGTCACTTATCAACCGGTTCCGAATCAAGCCGGACACTTCCTGACGGGTAAGCCCCGCCACTGCCAGTTTGCCCAAAATGGGAAATTCTATATAGCCTTCCGGGTCAACCAGGTATCCCAGTTGCTGCACTCCCCTTGTATTGTAACCGATAGTGCTCAATTCTCCGTTCGCATTCATCTGCACGGCTTCGCCCGCCATGTTGAACGGCAAGGCGAGTTCGGGGTTCTTCGAACTGACCAGAATGGAAATACGGTCGTCCCGTTGAATCTTGATTTCCCGCAAACTGTCTATCGGATAATGCAAAGAGTCATTCATATTCTCCAATACAATCATTTTTTTCGTATTTATGCAAGAGGTCAATATTAAAACCACCGCAAGCATTCCAAAACAAACATACTTTTTCATAATTATCTACTTCTCTTCATTAGTTCATTATAACATACAGATACCGCTTCTTCATCCGGACGGCATTGCAAATGCCCTACCGGCACATACCGGATGCAGCCTTCGAGCAAGTCGCACAAAGCAGCATACAGCCTGTCGTTCCACCGCATGGCGGAACAACTCGGAAGCAGCGTCACAAAAGCCCCGATTCCGGTCTTGTGAGTAAACGAGTTGACCGGAGCCTGCTCCAGCCGCACCCATGCCGCCAATTTCACCTTCCAGTTTTTATAACAAGGGGTTTTTCCGCTCCAGGGAGTACCGTATATATACACATGCCGGTCGTCCATAAGGCGGACAGCCGGATTATCGTCATTCAGAAGTTCGGCATCTTCGAAGACACGTAGCCACAAAGCGCTATGTGTGCTCTTCCCTGTGCCGCTCTCCCCCAGGAAAGCATACCCCCTGCCGCCTTTCACCACTACGGAAGCATGCATCAGCACCGTCCGGTGAAGCGTGGCTGCTTGCGCAAAAAGCATCATCAGGAATATATTCAGCACTTCTCCCGACTCATGTCCGGAACCACCGATACAGGCATAACCTTTGGTGAAGGATGTATTGCAAGCCATCCGGTAATATTCTCCGCCGGGCTGCATTTGCAGGTCCATGATATAGGAGCCGTCCTGTTCGTACAACCGGTATCGTTCTCCCAACACCCTGTCCACCTCGACCAGGAATGTGGCTGCGGACAAGTCCGTCTTTATCCCGCCATCCACTACTTTCAGCGAACAGATCGCTTTGTCGTCCGGCAGAGAGGGACACTCGAAGAGGGCAAAAGACGGCAGCAGCCACCGCCACTCCATGTTGTCGGGCATGGTCAGCAGTAACTTGTGTTCTGCAATACAAAAACAACTGTTTCTCATTGTGTCAATAGTATGGTTTATTCATCCAGCCTGACCACCTGCGAACAGGCATCCGTCAGACGGGAATCGTGAGTTACAAATATCAGAATCTTATCCTGCCCGATGCGGAGAAGGTTGCGCACCAGGCGTTCTGAAGTATTCCTGTCGAGAGCGGAAGTCGCCTCGTCGAACAACCAGATTTTTCCCTGATGCAACAAAGCGCGGGCGATGGCAATGCGCTGTGCCTGCCCTTCTGAAAGTCCGTATCCCGATTCGCCGATGACGGTATCCATGCCTTCGGGCAACGAATCGACAAAACCGGCGCAAGCCAGCGCCAATGCATCCGCCATTTCTTCTTCGGACGCGCGTGGGGCTACCAGAAGCAGGTTTTCACGTATGGTTCCGCTGAACAAGGTGTTCCCCTGCGGAACGTATGAGAAATATCCCCGCGTACCCACCGTGACGGGAATCTCCGCCGTATCCGTCTGCAAGAACAATCTGCCTTTTTCCGGACGAACCAACGCGAGCATCAAGCGTATGAGGGTGGTCTTTCCTTTTCCCGTCGTCCCTACAATTGCTGTGGGAAACCCGGGACGCAACGTAGCGCTCAAGCGTTCTATCACTTTCCGGTCTTCATAGCCGAACGTGACGTCGCGAAGTTCCACCGCTTGCAGAGAGCCGACAGATACGGCGGGCTCCCTCACTTCACATTCTTCTTCATTCATAGTTATCAGGCGCTCCACTGCCGTACGGCAACGGATAGCAGCGGGAACAAACGCAATCGCGGTCAGTACCGGCCCTTGAATACGGGAAACTAGTTGAAGGAAAGCGGTGAGCGTACCAAAAGTAACCAGTCCGGTATGCAAGCGGTAGATGCCCCATACGAAAGCCAGCAGATAGCCACCGTTAAAGGCATATTTCAGTAACATCCGGGCAAAAAAGTCAAATTGCAGCAGGTTGTATTTGCGCAGTTTGATTGCTTCTTGCACTTCCCGGTATTTCTCCTGTCTCGCTTCATCCATTCCCAAAGCACGAATCAACAGGCGTTGCCGCAGGTTCTCCTGCAAAACAATGCCCAAGTTACTTTCCATTTCCTTCGTCTCCCTGCTCAACTTGCGCATCCGCCGGTAGTAAATCTTGGAAAAAAGGAACAACGGCGAAATGGCCAGAATCATCCAGGCCAACACGGAATCCATCATCCAAAGAAGAAGCCAGGAAGCTGTCATACGGATTCCCGTCACGAAAAGAGACGGAAAAGTGATGACAATCATCTGGACGACTTCCGCCACATCCGTGTTCAAGCGGAACAGTAAATCGCCCGTATGCCATCGCTTTGTGCTTTCCCATACTGCCCGCATCTGCGAATCGACCAACGTGTCCTGCAATGCAACCGTCATCCGCACTTTCATCCGTTCGCTTATCCAGGCCGACCATTGCCCCGTCAATATGCCCAGGGCTACGGATGATACTATCAGCAGAATGATCAGCCGCAACGAGCCCGCCGCCGAACCGGTGACTATAT
>USSR01000141.1 GCA_900557355.1 uncultured Bacteroides sp. | reverse complement strand
AACTATAGTTTATAACCGGATTCTGATAACTCTTGACGGGCTTTCCCGCCATAAGCAGACAGCTTATGGCGAGAAAAGCTCCTATTAACAATATTTTCTGCATATATTCACTATTACTATTTACAAACCGGTGCTTCTGCTTCGGTAGATGGACTATTACCAGCAATTACCGGCCAATCATTCTCCCAAACAATCCGGTCGATCATCAGATAACGTCCTTTGCTTGGAGTGTGTCTGTCATAACTGTGATACAACATCCACTCATTACCTTCGCTATCCGTCACAATCTCCGAATTATGGCCAGGACCTACAAAGCGATCATTAGCTCTGATAAGAACCTCATATTTATTATCAAGCATTGATTCTCCATTCTTATTCACGTAGGGGCCTAAGAAAGAAGTAGAACGTCCGACAACAGTAGTATATGTACTCAACATAGAGTTACAGCACGAACCTACAGATGCAAACATATAGTAATAATCACCGCGCTTATGAATGTAAGGTGCCTCAAAAGCAGTACCCGCAACCTGTACTCTTTCTTTCTTTGCAGTTGCAAGGTCGGGATATACTCTTGTTCCGTCAGCATTCAATTTTACTGCATAAAGACCATTAAAACTACCCCAAACCAGCCATTTTTGTCCATTGTCCTCAAAAAAGCAAGGATCGATAGAGTTTCTTACATTAATCTCATTTGAAGTAAATAACTTACCCTTTCCATCAACAGATATATCCAATGAGAAAGGACCTTCGGGAGAATCTGCAGAAGCAATTCCAATGCCGGCAGATGCAGGTTTACCCATGGCAGACATAGCATAGTACAGAATGTATTTATCACCAATCTTCTCAATGTCCGGAGCCCATACTGCCGCACCAGATTCAGTAACAAACGAAGGTTTCTTCTCAAACATTTTACCACCATCTGTCCAATGGATCAAATCTGTTGATTTGCGGATTACAGATGTGTTGGTAGCATATACATAGAATGAATGATCGTTTTCTTTCCAAACTGTCGGATCAGCCGCACTGTAGTTAGTCAGCGGGTTTGAATAAGGGTTGTTATAAACCGGCTTTTTATTATTATCATCATCCGAACAGGATGCCAAGGCTCCTGTCAGAGCCAAGGCAAACAATATATATTTACTTCTCATAATCAATTATTATATCTTTTTTCAAGTTCTTCTACAGGAATATTATCTTCATAACCATCGTAACCGTAGTTCTGATTGATACGACCTTGAGTGTTGGATTCTATAGCATTACGCGGAACAGGCCACAACACATGATATGGTTTCATGATAAAGGCATTGGTTGAATAATAGTATTCCGTTGCAAAGAAATTATTCTTTTCCATGATACGGTCATAATACCAGTTCTTTTCAGAGAAGTTATCAAGAGAATATCCATCTATACCCTTTTCTGCTTTCAGGAAAGCGATACGAGTCAACTCTGACTTACGATGGTCTTCCAGGAACAATTCTCTGGCTCTTTCATCCAGAATATCTTCCAATGTAACAGATGAAAGTTCCGGTGCATTCACACGACGACGGATTGTATTCACATCCTCAGTAGCCAGATCATTCTTACCCAACCACCAGTAAGCCTCAGCTCTGTTCAGGTAAGTCTCGGCAAGGCGGAAAATATACTGGTCTGTGAAACCACCTACAGGAACTTTACCTCCTGCATTTGGATCATCTTTGTCAATCAGAACCTTCACAATCGGGAAAGAGAAGTAACAACGCATGGTATCCGTACAGTAAGCAGGATCCACCGGTTGGCCGAAGTATTTGCTACTACCACCTTTTGAAGCCGGCAAATTATATTTGATACGTGATTTATCGAACCAGTTATTGGAGTTATGACGCATATCGTCACCACAATCTTTCCACAACTCATATTGTGCATAGTTGGTAGGACGTATCTTGGCAAGACCTCTACCCAGCTCTTCCAATTGTTCGTACCCATCGTAGATACCCGAAGCGTCCGTTGTCCCATTCTTTCCGTCCGGTGTCTTCACTTTGCTTCCGGCATGCCACTGCGGCACGAAATTACGTTTACGCTTTGAGCCACTTGGAGAAGAACATCCATCCAAACCATAGATTTCCTGACCGATCATGATACCTTCCTTGTTCTCAACAATACTGATATTCTCTTCCTGGAACAAGTCATTATAAACATCTTTGCTCTTATCATCCGCATTAATACCGAAACGTTCGGTCATCAAGTGCAATCCATAATCGTTAATACAACGGGTTGTTGCGTCTACTGCCTGTTGGAAGTCACCCGTAGCCAGACATATCTTAGCCAGTAGATGTTCACCTGCTGCTCTGCTCACAGCACCGCGGATCACATCTTTAGGTAACCATTGTATGGCATATTCCATATCTTTCTTGATATTAGCCAAGATCGTCTTACGGGAAACAGTATTAAAGTCCAGCTTTGCACCGGTAATTTCTTCTCCGATCCAAGGTATATCTCCAAATTGGTTAGTCAGCAGATAATACCAGTAAGCACGGTGAAAATATCCTTCGGCAAGACAAGCATTTCTGTCTTCTTCCGAAGCCATACCATCAGCTTCCGGGGCACGGGTAATGACAGTATTAGCATACTTGATACCATTCCAGCCGAAAACCCAATAACGCAAGTGCAGATACATATTGGTAGTAGGAGTCAGCTGAGTCACCATATTATGGATTTCCTTCGTCTCAGGGCCACCCATTACAGCCAGGTCAGACCAAGCATATTCATACACAGAATAGGTTTCACAGTTTCCAGAATTGAAAGCATCTCCGAACCATTCAAAGTTCATTTGTTTACGACAAAGGCGAAGCATGGTTTCTAAACCAGCTTTATCCACAAAAGTGTTCTCCGGCGTCAGAAAGGACATCGCTTTCGGTTCAAGATCAACACAAGCAGAAAGACCGGCAGCTATCAGGCAGGTTGCCAGACCTTTTAGTATATATTTCTTTGTTTTCATTTGAATATCTTTATTTAATTATCGTTCTATCAGATTATAAGGTAATGTCTACACCGAATGTCCAGATACGTGGAGTGATAGCCTTAGTCAAAGGATCGGAAGTTCTCCACTTAGAGATAACGAAAGCATTATCCACATTGATACTGAATCTCAGGTTATCAATCATGAACTTGTTAATCAGTTTCTTCGGGAATGTATAAGACAATGCCATATTCTGCATTCTTACGTAGTTTCTCTTTTCGTAAATATTCACACCCGGGCTATCAATGTTCGCACCTAAACGGGCGTATTTTGAATTTGGATTCCAGGGCGTCCAATATTCAGTCCAAACAGAGTTTGAAGTATTGTAGAAGCGATTAGTTTCGTTTCTTGGCAGATTATCAATATCCATCCAGCCGAATTCTCCACGCAGTACGAAAGAGAAGTTGATACATTTGAACAGATTCAGGTCACTGCTCAATGTCATACGATGTTTCGGAGTCTTTGTACCCAACCAAAGTTTATCATCGTCATTAATCTTACCATCATTATTGACATCCAGCAATCTCGGGTCACCCGGTTGTTTACCATATTTTGCAGCTTCCAGTTCTTCACCCAGTTGCCATACGCCAATCCACTTATAATCATAGATCTCATCAATAGCATGTCCGATATACCAGCCGTTCTGTACATCATCATCCTCACGCTGGCCGATAACGTTACCTTCTGCATCCAGCACGTCAATCATATCACCATACAGATGTTTGATTTCATTCTTGTTAGTAGAATAAGTGAAGGTAGTACCCCAACGTACATTCCGGGTATTCACGTTTACACTTGACAAAGTCAACTCAGCACCCTGATTGGCAAGTTCTCCCAGATTGGAGGCAATCTTACCGTATCCGGAGATTTCGGGCATGGCACGGTCCATCAACAAATCGTTCGTTTTATTCTTATAAAGTTCCACAGAACCGCTTAACCGGTTGTTGAACAACCCGAAGTCGACACCGAGGTTAAAACCGGTAGTCGTTTCCCATTTCAAATCTCTGTTGGCCAAACTTGAAGGATATACACCTTTATAGTTTACACCATTCTGAATAACATTGGTAATAGTCAATCTTGAGAAAGCGGCATAACGACCGATGTCACGGTTACCGGTCTGTCCCCAAGAGAGACGCAGCTTCAGGTTATTAATCCATTTCACATCCTTCAAGAACTTTTCTTCTGACATACGCCATCCGGCAGCAACTGTAGAGAATACACCGAAAGGATTGTTCTGTCCAAAAGCAGAGAAACCATCACGACGTACAGAACCGGTCAGCAAATAACGGTCCATCAAAGAGTAGTTCAAACGCCATAATAAACCATTACCAGTCTGCATTTCATCGTTTGCGCTGACAGTAGGAGTAATACCGGCCTGAATGCCATGATAACTCAATGCACCATTCGGTTGGAAACCTTCATTGTTTCCCGTACTTTGCCAGTTCTGATATTTTTCAGCAGTATACACAAAGGTAAAATCAAAGTTATGTATTTTAGCAAAAGTGCGGTTCCACTTCAGCATATTATCAATGCTCCACTCGTAGTCAGAGTAGTCCACACGTTTTGCTTTGCCACCGGCTACCACACCCGGTTTGATATCAGAATCAAAATAATAATCCTTTCTCCAACCATAACGTACGTTGAAAGTAGTCTGCCAAGTGAATCCGAACGGAAGAGTCAACTTACCATACACGCTTGAGTTGAAGGTTTGTGTTCTATAATATTTATCATCTACTGAACGATTCAGCAACGGATTGGCAACGCGGTTGTCATCCCAAGGTCTAACTTTGATGCTTCCGTCAGCTTCATAAACATCACCAAAAGGACTGGCTGCCTTGGCTGCACCTGTATCCGCCTTAATATCATCCGAACCTTTATGAACGAATTGCGCATTCAAACCGATATTCAGCCATTTTGTAATCTCAGTATCCAAATTCACACGTGATCTTGAAGCACGGAATTGATCGCCTACAACAATACCGTCATTATTGGTATATCCTAATGAAACATAATAGTTGGTTCTCGCTGTCTTTCCTGAAACAGACGCACTGTAATCTTGTCTCAAACCATTCTGGTAAACAAGGTCCATCCAGTCAACGAATTTACCGGCTTTGTAATTGGTAACCTCAATGGGATTGAATTCCAAACGTTGCATCCAGGTTTCAATGTAATCACCGGAGAAAGAAGGATCATAAGCAGCCCATTGATCGCGGGAAACTCCTTCAGGCAGATGGTCGGGATTATCATAGTAGCCTAAACCTTTTTGTTGGTCTCCCGGTTTGAAGTAGTCGATTGTCTTATAATAATCAGAACGTCTCTGCATGTATTGTTCGGCAGTAGGCATTTCAGGCATAAAGGTTGCTTGCGACACACCGATTTTTGTACTTACATTAATAATAGGCTTTTCAGAAGAACCTCTCTTAGTATTAATAAGAATAACACCTGCCGACCCCTTAGAACCATAGATAGCAGTAGAACTGGCATCCTTCAGGATATCCATACTTTCAATGTCATTCGGGTTAATATCTCCAATGTTACCATAGAATACTACACCATCCAGAACAATCAAAGGAGAAGTACTTGCCTTCAATGATTGTTTACCACGAATCAGAAGTCCGGAAGCACCACCACCTGCTTCAGTAGAAGGTGTTATATGCACACCGGGTACAGTACCTACTAGGAAATCAAGAGCATTTGTTGCAGCTCTGTTCTTGGTCACTTCATCTCCAACGTGTGCTACAGCACCTGTTACGTCTTTTCTTTTCATTGTACCGTAACCAACTACAACAACTTCATCCAGCAACTTAGAATCTTCAACCAACGTAACATTCAAAGTTTTGGTGTTAGCATCAATTGTTTTTTCCTGGGTTTGATAACCAATGAATGAAAACACTAAAGTAGATTTTTGCGCAGGAACACTCAATGAATACTTACCGTCCAAATCGGTAATAGTACCCAAAGCAGCATTACCCTTTACAGTTACGTTTACTCCAATAACTGTTTCGCCCGTGGCATCTTTAACGACACCCGTAACGATTCTGCCCGACTGAGCTTGAATATAAACTGTAGAGATCAGGAATAATAGTAGCATCCTAATCCTCGCATCAGAAAAGAATTTTGAAATCTTCTGCTTCATAATATTAAATTTTAAAAAATTGTAAAGACTTTCTTGGCTTTAAAGCAAGACAAAAGTAGAGATTCAATTAAATAACCAGCAATAAACTTATCCCTAAAAAGAGAAAAAACGTCTCATTTTCGCAGTCAGAAGGCCATAAAACTGCGGTAGATACAAAATTATCAGTAATGAGACAAATATCTTATTTGCAAAGTTTCATTTGTAATGAAATGTATCGATCTGTTTTAATCTGATAACACAAGATGCCCATTTCACCGTGTGCGAAATGGGCATCTTATACCTCACAGAGGTTAATATTGAATATGAAAGAAAATAATGCTCTTATGAATAACTCTAATTAAGAGCCCGAATTATAAGTTCACCGGTTTTATTAGTAGCCGGTAATGTGATTTCTAACATTCCGGGATGGTCAGATCTGGATTTAACAGACTTACCATTGAACAATACTTCATACTTATATCCTGCATCCATGCAGACAATCATACAACGCTCATGAGCCTTTGTCGAATCGTCAAAAGAGATATCAGCCTTATATCCGGAATTATTGTTATTGAATTCACTTTTCGTAATCCATACCTCAAAGCCGGTAGAAACTTTACCCGGCTTATAGTAAGCGGCAAACCAGTTTAAAATAGGTGATGAAAGTCCGGAGAACTGATGCCACCCTGCTCCTCTTCCCGAAGAAATAATGAAATGCTCGAACGTAAAATAGCTTGCTGCACATTCCTTTTCCCAATTATCCAGGGCTGTATGCGCCACCCGATAGGCTTCTTCTCCCTTACCTAAATCTAAAAGAGTTTTCCACATTACCCACTGATGGGGAAACCATACGGCACCATTCCAATACCCATCTACTTTATAATAAGGCGCAGACTGGTCTACCGTTGAAATTCCTACTTTTGTCCATAACTCATCGGGAGAAAACAGATGTCCCACCAACCTATTTACCTGATCCGGAGAACAGATACCTGCTGTCAGAGGAGTCACTCCATCCAACCCCTTGTTAAAGTTCGACCGATCCTTATACCGTAAGATTTCTTTCGCATTCTCCAAGGAATCATGGAGCACATACCCAAAATATCCGCTTTCTTCGTCCCAAGAGTAGGTTTGCAAAGCATTCGACAGTCGTCCGATTACCTGCTCATATTCTTTCATATCCTTTTTCAGTCCCAACTCTTTTGCCGCCAGGCGCAGTATTTTCGCAGCCCGCAGATAATAAGCCGAAGTAACTACAGGAGTCACCAGTTTATTCCCCCCACGTGCATGCTGAGGCGGATAATCGTCCCATCCACCGGAATTATAGAAATAATCCCAGGTGCGAAGCAGACCGGAACCTTTCATCCGGGTAGTAGAGTAAGGATCGTTTCCAACCATAAAGTTAAAGAACTGTTTCAGTCGGGGATATAAGAATTCCAAGGTCTCACGTGACAGGCTATTGTTCCACAAATCAGCGTAAGCATACATCTGGATAGGCAATGGAGTGCCATGATGAATAAAAGCCGATTCACTCCCTACCGGAGTTGTATAGGCCTTGATGCATTCGAAAGCCTTAGCCGGATCCACATCAATCAGTCCCAGTGCAATGAATCCGGAATCCCAAGTATAAAGACTATTCCAGTTCTTGCCCGGTGTGAAATGCCTGATGTACTCTTTCTGCGTATAAACCGGATATACGATATTCGATAAAAGCGAGGCTTGCAATAAACGATTTCCCAGAAGATACTTCTCTCCGCCCGGTAACACTTTATCCTTAGACTTTGCACCTTCCGTAGATTTAACCTGCGCAATCAGTTTATCCGGAGTTGAATGGAAACTCTGCAATTCTTGTTGTACCTGTTCCTTATCTCCTGTACATACCAACATGTAAATGGTCTGTTCAGAATCTGGTTCCAGCACGACAGGACGCAAAAAAGCATTCGTATAGTGCCACTTCCTATCTCCAACCAGCCTTGACGAGACATGATCGTGCACCTTTCTCCGGAAGAAAGATTCCAATTCACCGTTCAGTATTTCCCGAACTTCTAAATGCTGATGGTTCCAAGCCACCCCATAATAGTTTTCACAGTCTTTGTACTTCAGGATAAAGTCTTTCTTGTTTTTACCTACTTCCATTGCAGGAGTAAAAGGTATCGGCGTACGGACTACTTTTACATTGCTGATATCATCCGCACTGCCTATAAAGAATCCATCCAGACCGATTTCAACGGTACTGCCCGAAATAAGTTCCAGTTTGTATTCTCCCGCCTTCTTATTCTGATAAAGGGCTGATACGAAAGAAAATTCTCCCGTACCTTTCAGAGTAACAGATTGTTCTACCAGTCCTTTCAGCTGTAGTACAGCGTTCTCTCCCTTCTTTACCTTAAATCGGATGCCTATGGCTCCGTTTTCCTGATCCGGAAGGATCTTCACCTGATAACTCAGGCGGTCACCTTCGCTCCTACCGAAACCTCTCCCCAGAATCGAACCATCGAGAGACGAAGCAGTACGTTCTTCATTCCGCCGCCACCCATCATATACCAGTCTGTATTGAGGCGATTTCCGAACAGGTTCATTCTCCATATAATCAATGGCATTATACCATTGCAGCCGCGATGCTCCTGTAGCAGTTACCTGCGGATACGTCTCAGGATAGTCTATATAAGCCATCTGGTTCAGAACCAGATTCTGAGGCATCCCTGTATTGTTGACACAATGTATTCCGACCAGCGTACGGTTATCATCCAACACGTAATAAGTGACATCCGTATAAACCTTGTCTTTCCATTCCAATTCATACCTGTAAGTGATGCGATTCACCTCCGGATTTATCTCCCATGGATAGTAAGACGATTCAAACAGGACATGCGGCACCAACTGGCGATTCCGATAATATCCGGGCATCACGGAGAAATCAAAACGTATTCCTTTACTCATATCAGGTATGTGCGAGATGCCTGCATAGCGTTTGGAATAAGGTCCCCATGCATGTAAAGACGCTATATCATGGCTGTCCACCTGGGAGGGCAAAGAAGCCCCCATACAGTGAAAAGCCATGAAAGCGGCCAAAAATATCATCAAATATCGTTTCATCTATCTATTATTTATCGCTTGCTCCAACAAACTGATTGCAAAAACCATGTTGCAAGATCACTCTTCATTCCTTGTCGTTCCAACACTGCAGGCAGCTCATTATAACTTTTCCAGAAATCAGCGATCAAAGCGGGCATTTCGGAGGGAGCATAGGTCACTGCTTCACTCAAACTTCCCATTTTACCAAACTCTTCTTTAAAGACAATGTATGAATTACGATATTTCAGTTGTTCCATACTCTTCGCTATTCTTCGGGATGCTCCAAGAAGTCCGTTCAGATCGACCTTTTCAGACGGATAAACGATTTTAACCACCTTTTCCTGATCGCAAGCCTGAGCAGGAACATCGATCAAAAGGGCAAAATCTTCACCTGAGTACTGGTATTTAGCCGGATGCCCATTCACCGTAACAGACTGGGGAATGAGAGAAGAAAGCACCTTCACCTTAAACGAGCGGGCAAGGGGCATATCCTTATAAGCACCCTCACGTTTACCTATCACAAGCGTTTGTTCATTACCATTGCGGACAGAACTCAACTTAGTCACAGCATATTCGGATGCATAATTCTTATCATTACCATTATCTTCGTACAACTTGAACTCGGCAGTATCGCCTCCACCGGGGAAAACCGTTACTGCCACCTCTTCGTCATTGCCATTCAGATTCATCACATTATCCAGATACATGGGCAATATGGCACCTGCCTTTATATAAATCGGATATTCATCAACGGCAAAAGAGCGTTCCACAATCTGATTCCCTTTCAGCAAAGCACCTGTATGCCATTCATACCATTCTCCTTCCGGCAACCATACACGCACCTGTGCATAGCCATTCTCTACCGGAGCAGTGACCGGCATAACCAGCACATCATCTCCGAACATATATTCATTTCGAAACTCATAGGCTTCCTTATTTTCCGGATAATCATAATACATGGGGCGGCAGAGTGAAATTCCGTCATCATACCCCTTGCGGGCCATCGTATAAATATAAGGAGCCATCACATAGCGTTGGCGAATCGTTTCACGAATGATGTCACAATATTCCTTGTTGAACACCCAAGGTTCTTTATTCAATTTAGCCCCTTTCTGAGAGTGCGTACGCATAATCGGGCTTAATGCTCCGAATTGTAACCAACGGGTATACATTTCGGGATCTATCTGACTACCGATATGTCCTCCTAAGTCATGGCTCCAATAGCCATACAGCACATTAGAGGCAGTAGAATTGAAATAAGGCTGAAAATCCAATGATTTCCAAGAGATCACCGCATCACCGGAAAAGCCTACCTGATAACGATGGTTTCCTAATCCTCCCCAACGGTGATACAACATCGGGCGAGTCTCCCGGCGCTTTTCCATATCACTAAAGAATGCATAATTGATCCACCATGTATTACTCAGATTCTTCATCTTCGGGTCAAACATTCCCTGCTGCCAGTCCAGCCACCAGAAGTCTACGCCATCTTTCTCCATCGGACCCAGTATATTCTTAAACATACTCCGGATGAACTTTTTATCGGAATTAACCCAGGGAATCGTCTTCTTTGTCTCAGGATCTACACCCATGTCTTTCGCCATCTCCGTATAGTTTTCTTCGTATGCAGCCACTCCGTCTGCCGGATGCAGATTGAGAGTAATTTTCAGGTCATTCTGTTTCAGATATTTCAAGAAACCTTGGGGATTCGGAAATAAATCCCTGTTCCAAGTCCAACCGGTCCAGCCTCCTTTACCCTTCTCGGTATAATGCCAGTCCATATCTACCACCAACACATCCAAAGGAATCTGATAAGTATTAAAATTATCAATTAGGTTACGGAACTCTTTATCAGAATACAACCAATAGCGCGACCACCAATAGCCAAACGCATAGCGGGGAGGCAACGGCATCTTACCTGCAAAGAGAGTGTAGTCTTTCAGAGCTTGCTTGTAATCATGCCCGTAAGCCATGAAATACCAGTCCTGTCCTCCGTTGGCGGGACGTTCTTTCGCCCACTCCCAATCCGGATCGTTATCGAACAGAAGTCCTTGTGAATCATCAATAAAAGACCAACCATCAGTAGCCAGCAAACCGTCTTCCAACTTCAGTTGTTCCCCTTTCTTGGTATCAGCTACCCAAGTTTGAGTTTGCGTTTCACCATCCATTCCGTCCAGAGTGCGGTAAGTACCTTTCAGATTTCCTTTTTGCTGCACTCCGGGCTTCCAAGTGAATGGAAATGCCCCTTTCACCGCTTCAATCACTAGATTGTCTCCGGTAAACTGACCACTGTCTTTTTTATAACGCATCCTCATCTTAGAAGTCGTTATTTCAATCCACGCCCCTTTTGACTTCAGCTTATAGTCTACATCCGGATAGAGGCGGTTCACCGCAACAAAAGATTTGTTATCTACAAATTTGCCATCCGGAGCATACTCTAAACGGAGTGTTCCATCTGAGATAACCGTAAAGCGCACATTATTGTCAGCATATGCTATGTTTTGATGCATATCCTGAGCTCCCAACGATAACAAGATACCTTGTAACATACAAAAGGCAAGTATTAACTTTTTCATCATAGTAATATTGATATTTATGCGAATCAGGGGTTAAATGATGATTCATCGTATATTTCATCAGTTAGCAACTATACTTACAAAAAGTTCGTAAGTTTCTTCCTTTCCTGCAGCTACTCTTCCGACTCGTTGAATGAATCTGATTCAGTCAGGGACTGAATGCCTTTCACTCACTGACTGAATGCCTTTCAGTCCCTGACTCATTGTACCCCCATCCAGAAGGTATCTGAGAGGAGGGAATGGTGGTGGAAAAGGTGACAAGACAAGAAATAAAAATTACACACAAAAGACATAGATTGATTCATTTTTATCG
>USSR01000140.1 GCA_900557355.1 uncultured Bacteroides sp. | reverse complement strand
CATTGCCTGGAATATATGTACAAGAGACGACGGGTGAGCCGGGAAGTATTCAGAATATGCTGATTCGTGGATTGTCTTCTCCTGTATTTTCTAAAGGAGATATGTCTTCCGCACAACCAGTAGTTTATCTTAATGGAATCCCCTTGTTAACCAATGATGCTTTTGTATATGGCATTAAATCTACGGAAGTGAATCCTATTGGTACTGCTACTAATATATTATCCGGTTTGAATTTAGATAATGTGGAATCTATTGAAGTAGTAAAAGATGCTGCTCGTTTAGCGAAGTTAGGTCCACTTGCTGTTAATGGGGCAATATTAGTCAATATGAAAGATGGTTATTACGGTGGTAGTAATATGTTTATCCGTGCTAATGGGGGTATCGCTATTCCTCCATCAAATGTGAAAATGACAAATGCTGCTAATGATTATGCTTTTCGTATGCGATTTGCCGATTATTGTGCTACTAAGGAGCAACATACCGCTTATTTGAACAAAATGCCGTCTTGGATGCGGGATATTCGTGATATGAATTTCTTCGGAGAACCGGGATGGGCAGATGAATATTACAGTATATCACCCCTTTATAATTTCAGTGCTTCCATGGGAAGTGGTGGTAGCTTTTCAAATTATATATTTATGATGGGCTATACGGGCAATGATGGGGTAGCTGATGAAACAAAGTTTAATAAATTAACTGCTAATTTTGCTTTGAACATGAAACTTCTGGAGCAATTGGGAGTTTCTTGTTTGATTAATCTTTCACGTGTCTCCCGTGATGGTAATCGTAACTTGCGTGATCGTTATGCTGAGATCGAGTATTTACCGGATCTGACTACTCCTCTTTCTCCTGTTACTTCTGTTTATCGTTCTTATCTCGATATTTATGAAGAATATAAAAAGAATGATAATTTAAACAATTTGTTGAATGGTTATTTGGGGATGAATTACAATTGGCGTGGATTATATGTAGATACTCGTTTAATGCTAGATTATAATACGAATGTGCGTCATGTTTTTTGGCCGATGGACTTGATGGAGTCAGTAAATTATGTCTCCAATTATTCCGGGTATAATCGTCGTTTGATTTGGCAGTCGTCTGCAGATTATAAGTTTGATTTTTTGAAGAATCATTTTTTCAAAATAGGCTTGCAAGAAATTATCATGAAAAGTGTGCAACACTATAACTATACGCAAGGCTATGATGGAGATGATGATACAAAACCGACTACTAGTGGCGGTGGTTTCAAACAGATGAAGCGCTATGTCGATAAAATGCAAAATAATATGGTAAGTACATTGTTTTCGATTGACTACCGATATAGAAACTTTTTTGATGTACAGCTCGTGCTTCGTGCAGATGGCTCATCCAATGTACAGAAAGATAATCGTTGGTTGTTTACTCCGGCTGCTAGTGCAAGTCTAAATTTAAAAGATTTGTTGTTGAAAGATATTAAACAACTATCTGATTTGTCAATGCGTGGGTCATGGGCCAGAATAGGACGCTATCAGGATAATAATAGATTTGCTGCAGGGCCACAATATACGGGAGAAGAGTTGACAGGTATTGGACAGCCTGTTATGTCTTCCTACTATGGATATGCTACAATAGCACGTCCTTATAACTCAGCTTGGGTCGGTTATGGTTTGGGGTGGCCTTATTCGGATAAATGGAATATAGGGTTGAATACCTCTTTCTTTAACAAACGTCTTTCTCTGGATGTAGAATATTATAATAATACAGACTGTGATTTGATTACAACCATTCCTGTAAATGAAGAATTCGGATATAAATATAGGTATGCCAATGGTATGAAGGTCCGTAATTCAGGAGTGGAACTGACTCTGTCCGGTAAGCCTTTTGAAAACCCTAAAGGTTTCTCTTGGGATGCTTCATTTTCATTAGCTTACAATAAAAATGAATTATTGCAATTACCTGAAAATTTGAATGAATTAGTCATAGGTAATCGTATGTTAAAAGTAGGACATGCTATTGATCAATTCTGGCTTTATCAAAATGAGGGAGTTTATACTTCAGATACCGAAGTTCCAGTCCAGAATGGAAAGAAGCTTGCTATGGGTTCCATACCATTTGCAAAGAATGATCCGAAATGGAAAGATCAGAATGGTGATAACCAGATCAATGATGATGATAAAATTTTAAAAGGCCATAGTTTACCGCCTGTAACAGGAAGTTTCATTAATAACTTCAAACTAGGACAATTTGACTTAGGTATCAATCTTTTCTTTGCATTAGGACATGATGCCATTAATTATCGTTCCTCGCAACGTTATAACTTCTTTGCATTGGAGAATACACCGTCACTTGAAAGTTTGCGCGAAATATTTTTCTGGCAAAGTACAAATGACAAGGATGATTATCCTTTATACAATCAAATGAGTGGTTTGACTCCTTACCGTACAGAACAAGACTTATTTTTGGAGAAACTGTCTTATCTTAAATTGCGTTCGGTAACAGTGGGTTATACGTTACCAGTCAAGAAAAAGGCTTATAAAGGAGGTGGAAAGAAAAAGGTTGTATCAAAAAACAAATTGGAAAACATCTATTTCTATGTGACTGGCAATAATTTGCTAACCTTTACCGGATTTAGTGGGGATGATCCGGAGTTGATAGATATGGATGGTTATTACAGAGGATATGGTCAGCCGCTTTCTCGTTCGGTTATCGTAGGAATGAAGTTTAATTTCTAATCTAATACATTAATTATATATGAATCAGATATTGTGGATCAGAAAAATGATAAAACCATTGGTGCTTGCTTCTGTTCTTTTCTTTTCATCATGTAGTGATTTGTTGGAAAATGATGATGCATTTTTCCATGTAGCTACTCAAGAGCAACAATGGAATTCGTTGACGGATACTCGTGCTGCTTTGTTCGGCGTTTATGGATTGATGCGTACGGCGCTAGGAGAGAATAATACTTTTTGGGCAGTTGGTGATCTGCGTTTAGGTGATTTTTCCGTACGGATGCGCGATGATTTACAAGCTATCCGTGAGAATCGTTTAGATGCTCCTTATAAAAATATTCGTCAGATATCCAATTGGAATAGGTTTTATAGAGTGATCAATGCTGCCTGTGTTTTTATAGAGAATGCAAAAAAAGTGATGGATAAGGATGATGCTTATTCTGAAATCAACTATACGTATGATGTAGCGCAGGTACGTGCTCTTAGAGCATTAGCTTATTTTTATATGATACAGATGTGGGGTGATGTTCCGTTGATTACTCAGTCTTATGATAACGGTTCATTTCCGGAAATGAAACGAACAGATGCACAGACCGTGTTGAATTATGTGGAGGGTGAGTTGTTGGCAGTAGCAAAGTTGTTGCCTTTGCAGTTAGGGTCTTCATCTGATAAATATTATGATGGTGATACTAGTACATGGCGGGGATTACTTATTAATCGTCTTTCTGTGTATGCTATATTAGCTTATGTGGAAGCTTGGAAAGGTAATTATGTCGATGCAGAAGCATATACTGCATATGTGATTAAGAACATAGGTGTTTATATTATAGGCACTATTGATTGTGTGACTATTACTAATATGGTTAGTCCGACAGGACTTTTTAGCCAGGAGTATAGTAATGATTATAAGGCTGCCCGTTTGGTTACTTTTGGCTATAGATATGGTACGGATAATGCAAACGAGACGGGGACGGATGGTCATCTGGAGTCATGGACATTAGCAGAACCGCTTACAAGGAAACAATTACCGGAGATTTACGTGTCAATCGATACACTAAAGAATCTGTTTATGAGTCAATTTACGACAGATAATCGTTTTGGTTATGATGAGTTGTCGAAGCCAATGAAGTATTATTCCAATTATGTAACGGGACTTTCCAGAGAATATCCTATATTTTCAAAAATAAACGTTGTGCGTGAAGGAAAGGATAATACAGGTGATTTTGGTGTTTTTACCTCATTTATTATTTGGTCCCGTTTTGAGGATGTTTTGTTATTACGTGCCGAGGCTTTGGTGATGTTAAATCGTCCGGAGGATGCGATTAATTGTTTGAATGAGCTTCGTGGAGTACGTAATTTGAGAAATTTATCATACTTGAAAGATTTAAAGGGAGATGCTAAAGCATTATTAAAAGAAATTTTTCGTGAACGCCGTAGAGAACTGATGGGAGAAGGACATCATTGGTTTGATCGTATTCGTGAAGCGCGGATTGTTGGAGATGATACTGAAATGGTAAAGCTGATTAATGAAGGAGGCATTTATTGGCCTGTGGCAGAAGAAGTGATGAGAGAGAATCCTTCTATTACACAAAATGAATATTGGAAATGATGAAAATACAAAATACTATGAACAGGTTATTGACTATTGTATGTGGATGGGGGATAACGCTACTATCTTCATGTATGGATACTGCGGTGGTAGATGCTGATATTTCAGAGTTACAGCCGCAGGGCCTGACTCGATTTGATGGTACTATCTATGAGTATTTACAGAATGATGATCTTGATTTGGGAGTAACTTATGATTCGTTGATGCTTTTAATAGATTATGAAGAACCAGATTGTCCGGTAGAGTTGAAATTTTCAGAGTTAAAGCGATGTTTGCAAGATGAGGCCGGACAGTATACTTTCATGGCAATTCCCGATTCTTGTTTCCGGCATGCCTTACAAGAATTGAATCGTTATCGCCGGCTGAACGAGCTGATGATAGATTCCGATGATTTTTCAGAAGAAATTCCGGAGTCGGAGAAATATGCTGCCGGAGAACTAACATTAAACAAGTTGTTAAATTATCGTAAGGATATAGAGAGAACAGATGAAAAGAATCCGGAGAAAAAATGGACAGATAGTTATATCTATAAGGATGGGTTGGATTCGTTGGTGTGCCGTTATATGACCCCGGGTATTTACGATACGGAAACACTTTCCGGATTTTCTTACGTGGAGGGAAAGGTTATTCAAGGCTTACATAATTATCGGATGAATCTTGCTTATCGGCGGTTGCCTGCTAGCGGATTTGTTGGTGGAGGCCTGAAAGATCTTACTATTTATGATATGCGTAATACGCTAGAGAAAGAAAAATGGGAATCTGCTAAAATGTTATGGACTGACATATATGCTAAGAACGGTGTTATCCATGTTTTGCTTCCGCAACACGAATTTGGATTTGGACGATTTATTCAGTATTTTAGAAATGTAGGCCATGAAAAATAGAAGAAAGATACATAAATTGGGATGGAATGGTTTGTTGTGTTCATTATTGATAGTAAATGCAGGTTGTCTTGACAAGTACTTGCCAGAAGAGAAAGATGCTTTTGATCGGGATGTTAATTTTACGCGAACATCTTTTGATCCTGTAATGGGGCATACTGTATATTATACAGATATTTGTAATACAGGAAACTCTACACTACCTTTGACTTTTGCTATTACAGATATAAAGCACAATGATGGGACACCAGCTCCTGAACTGGAAGAGTATTACCCGGTACGGGTATGGAAAAAGCCTTATTTGGGGACGGAAAAAACAATAGAGGAAATTAATGCTAAACGGGGAACAGAATACCGTCGATTATTCGATGTAATTAAGCATAGTGGAGAAATAGTAATGTGGGGAGAAGCAAATTCAGGTATTCTACGCTGCCAACCCGATTCCGGATATGTTTTTAATATGGAGATTGCTAACTCGGGTGGTTTTAAAACGATTAAAAGAATGCGGCTTATGCCAAAAAGGGAAGTAGATTTCGAACCATCTATTTATGATTCGGAAACAGGTTTACCTATCGCTGAATTTGTATCACCTTCTACCTCGCTGATGACTTATGAAAACAAGAATAGTTCTTCTATATCCTATATAATTAAACCGGAGGATATTCATATCTACTTTAGAGAAAATAAGGATGCAGGAGAAGGAACTTCGCTTTCTATTTCTTTTTATGATTCATCATGGGCTGTTATTGACCCGCGTCGTTTTAATGAAACTTCATGGGATAATTTGTTTCAAGCGGGTTTTCTGAAAGACATAAATGAAAACAAAGTTGTATATGATATGGCTTATCCGCTTCCGTTGTTTACAGGAAAGACCAATTACACGGATGATAAAGGAGAAAAGGCACGAATTAGGTTTACAACGAGTTATATGTCTAAATATGGTACTCGTCGCAGAGGGTATTTCGTTTTTGAGTTTGCCATTTATAAAGAGGCACATTGGGATATGTTTATTCATTTTTCCAAAGGAATGCCTATGCTGGGAGACGCTAAGATCAACAATTAATCTTAAATGCGAATAAAAATGAAAAATAGATATACTTTACTTTTATTTTTTCTGTTTTCCGTAGTTGCGGATTCTGTTGCGCAGCAGTTGGAAAGGGTCACTATCAGCGGAACGGTATATGATAAGGCTATAGGGGAGGCAGAAACATTTCCGGGTGTAAATATTATATGTCAGGATGCCAAGACTAAAAAAAGAATTGCCGGTACAGCATCCGATTTGGAGGGCGCATTCTCTATCAAGGTTCCTGTAGGTTCTGAGCTAGTGTTCAGTTATGTATCCTATAAACCTACTATATATAAGGTGCGGAAAGCAGCATCTGGCATTAGTATCTTTTTGGAGGAAAATGTCAATGAAATCGAAGAAACCGTTATTATAGGTAATCGTAAGGTTAGCAAAGCTAATGCAACCTCTGCTCATACAGTAATAAAGGCGGACGAATTAGCACAGACACCTGTTTCCAATGTGATGAGCTTGTTACAAGGACGTGTTGCTGGTATGGAAGTTCAGTTGAATAACGGTTTACCAGGAGCACAAGGGACATTCAATATTCGTGGTATTTCGGATATTTCAGTTGTTGGCGATAAAGAAACCGGATGGGATTTAGCATCTTCTGCTCCTCTATTCGTGGTTGACGATATTCCACAGGATGATGTAAGTGATTATAATTCTGAAGGTTTGATTAGTGGTTCAGGCGTGAGTCCTCTTTCTACTATTGCACTGGAAGATATTGATAATATACAAATATTGAAGGATGCAGCTGCTACATCACTTTATGGTTCGAAAGGGGCTTATGGAGTAATTTTGATAACAACTAAAAAAGGAAATTCATCCAAACCTAAAGTGACCTATTCTGGTAATTTTACAGTTTCTACACCACCTAGTTTACGCGAAGTGGCTATTGGTAATGCGGAACGAAATATTCTGAAATGGCAAATATTGAATAATGATACTTCAAAAATATACCACGGTTATTATGATATCATGTTTATGCCGTCTGTGTCTGATAGTTTGAATCCTTACTTTAATAACAACACTGACTGGCAGGAACAATTTTATCGGGTTACTTATAATCACTCACACAACTTGAGTTTCATGGGAGGAAGTGATTTGTTTAATTATAAGATCAATGGTAATTATTATACAGAAAAAGGTATTGTAAAGAATACAGATTTCAATCGTTATGCTCTGACTGGAAACATGAACTATAGATCACCTAATTCTAAGTTTACTATTGGTGTGGACATGAAGGTTAGTTTTACCGACAATAGTACTGGTAGTGGAAATGCTGTGTCGCAATCAGGGGTTGCTAGTGCTGCAAACGCTTCTTCATTGCTCCCTCCACCTTCACTTTATTCTGCTTCAGTAGATGCTTTACAAGTTTTTGGCATCACCAATTCAACAGTGAAATCTGGATATTCGGCAACCGTAAATTTGGGATATAAACTTCCGTTTAATATTGACTGGAAAGGAATTTTTAATTATTCGTATGATGCAAGTGAACAAGAAAAGTTCACACCAGCTATTCTTGCCGATAATAGTTATCAGTCTATAGCCTATAATTATAGTGGTAATACCTCTAAAATTTATGTAAGTACTCATGCAACTCGTTCTTTTGATTTGAAATATATTCGTTTAGGGCTTACTGCTGGTATTCGTTATGATTCAAGGACTGCTACTGGTAATTCGATTACTTTTACGGGATTACCTAATGATTATATTATTGGTCCTGTTGGTCATGGCAAATCAAGTGGAAATGCTACAGTCAGTGAAAATCAGAGTACATTCTCATTGATTTTTAACCCAAGTATTAATATTAAGACCAAACAGAGTTTTAGAGCTGGTGGAGATAAATACATTATCGAACCCTCTATTAGTCCGGAGCTTAGTTCTGTGTATGGCACTAAAACGAAGTGGAATATAAATCCTGGAGTTGGACTTCGTTGGAATATTGGTTATGAAGATTTTATGCGTCCTTTTGAAAGTTGGCTGGATAATATGAATATTCGTCTGACTTGGGGGCAGGTGGTGAAATACAAAGCCACTCGTTATGATGTATGGGGTACATATGACATCAAGGCTGAAAATACTTATAATGGACAATCTTATATCCCTATTGATTTTGCAAAGCTTCCTAATGCACAATTAGACCCTATTACAACTACTACGTGGAATTTGGGTTATGGGTTTTCATTATTCAATGGGCGTTTGAGTACAACTCTTGATGCCTACTATAAGCAAGTAGATAATCAATTGAGTGACATCTATTTGCCTGATCATTCAGGATTTGACAAGATGCGAAGTACTGAAGTCAGTTTGGTTAACTATGGTTTAGAAGTTGCGTTGACTGGAAGGCCTCTCCCTACGCGTAGTAATTGGAACCTCACTTGCGGGTTAAATTTTGCAATCAATAGAGATGTAATCACTAAGTTGCCAAATGAAGCTCGTCAGATTTTAAATAATGATGCATGGGTTGCTAATCGGTTAGGAGCCAACACAACTTCTATGTTACTTTATATTAATAAGGGGGTATATGCTACAGATGAGGATGTACCGGTTAATCCAGTGACGGGTAAACGACTCAAGATCGGTGGAAATGATACTGAAGAAGCTTATTTCAAAGCAGGCGATCCTATTTGGGTAGATGTTAACGGTGATTATGTTATTGACGAGAAGGATCGTGTAGTAGCTGCTAATGCACGTCCTAAAGTAACTGGGGGATTCTATTTTAACTTGAGTTACAAAGAATTCAGTATGCATGTAAATACTTCATTTGTGTTTGGGCGTGATATTATCAATACTGTGTTGGCAAGAACTTTTGAATCATATAGTAATCCTGTAAAGAAAAAAATAAGTGATTTGCGTAAAAATGCAGCTCTTGCTCCTATAGAACGATATAACTTTTGGACGGAAAACAATCGTTATAATGCTAAATACCCTAATCCGTACGATTATATCCATAACGATATTATTGATCCTTTTAGAGAGGAACAAACTCTTTTTGTAGAGGATGGATCTTATTTCAAATTGAATACAGTATCTCTTTCATATCGTTTCCCAAAAGAGTGGTTGAGTTTTTTTCGGGTGAGTGGTGTTACACTGAAAGCATCTGTTAACAATATTTGGACTTTTTCCAAATATTCAGGTATTAGTCCTGAGAGTGTGACTGGTTTAGGACGGGATAATTCAGGCGGATATCCTAATGCTCGTACATGGACAGTAGGTGTGGTATTGAATTTATAATTAGTAATGTAAAAATAAAGATTATGTTGAAATATATATCAATGGGTTTGCTCCTGATTTTTGCCTCCACGTTTAGCAGCTGCAAATTAGATAAGGATGATGAAGAAAAAATGCCGGGAGATAAATTCTGGAGTGGATCACCGGCTAATGCTGAGGCTTTTATGCTTAGTATATATCAGAGTTTGCGTACGGCTACCACATCATGCGGTTTCTTTCTTTACTCTGGAGATGTACGTTGTGCACCTATTACAGGACAGAGTACTAATAATTATTTGTATCTGATTCAGAACGATATGAAAAATTATAAAAGTAAGAAAGATAGTAAAGAAGAAGGTAAATCTGCAGATTGTGGTGCTATTTATAATTGGAAAAAGATGTATAGGGTTGTGCAAGGTGCCAATATCATGATGGAGGAAATTACTAACATTCAAGGATTATCAGGAGAAGAGGTGGAGCGATATCGTGCGGAATGTTGTTTTTTGCGTAGTTTAGCCTATTTCTTCATGGTACGTTTGTTTGGTGATGTGCCTTATTATACCGAAGCTTATTTTGCCAATCCATTGCCTCGCACTGATAAATCTGTAGTGCTTACAAATTGTTTGGCAGACTTACAATCATTGCTGGATAATGATCCGGAAGGAAAAATTTTACGTTGGCGGAATGGAAATGGGAGTTGGCGTGCCAATCGTGGTTCTGTGTTGGCATTAATGATGCATATAAATATGTGGTTAGCTTTCTTTGATACAGGTAATGCACAAACTTATTATAGTGAAGTGGCGCGTTTGGCAGAGGTTGATTCTTGGATAGATGGTACGTACTATTCTTTGCAGTCAATGGAACAGATGTCCAATGTATTTAGAGGAAACTCTAATGAAGGGTTGTTTGAGATTGTGCAAAATATTACAATGGGTGAAGTCTTTGATACGAATAACATGTGGTGTACGAAAGTTGTGTATGAGGTTCGGAATAAAACAGAAGCGGATTTTGCTTATAGTGAAGCCTTTTTGACTCATCTTTATCCCGAGGAAACAAATGACATGAGAAAGGAATATTGGTTCAAAAATTTATATCGTGAAGAGGGAACTGGAGGAAGCTCGAGTATTCGTCCGGTAGAAATTATAAAATTGTTGAATGCGGATGAATATAAATCCACTACTATCCCCAATGCTGGTAATTATATTGTTTTTCGTCTTGCTGATGTGATTTTACTTTATGCTGAAGCACTCAACAATTTAGGAGAAAGGGAAAAAGCACTACAGGAAGTTAATCGAATTAGGCAGCGGGCAGGAGCTCCTGACTTTACGATGGAAGATGACTTGGACGCCTCTATTTATTGGGAACGTGTACGCGAACTGATGGGAGAGGGGCAGTATTATTACGATTTAGTGCGGACGATGAAAATAACGGATGCTTCTTTTGCTGTATTTTCTGATGATAGTGGTCATCGCGAAACGATGGCAAATCTAAAACAAGGTTCATGGACATGGCCCATCTATAAAGGTGCATTGGATAATAATCCATATATGTCAAAGAATATTTATTGGGAATAATGACTATGATAAATGAATAAATATAATGTGAAAATCATGAATAATATAAGGAAAGCAGTTTATGGAATATGTATATTACTGTCTACTCTTTTGATGAGTAGTTGTAATAACGATGATTATCTGGTAGATGGAGGAATTAGTAACCCTTATTTTGATGGGAATGTGATGCAATATTTGGAGTCTCGTCCCGATTTATTTGAGGATTTGGTGAAAGTTATTAAACTAACGAAATGGAACGATATCTTGCGTAATGAAGAAGTTACTTTTTTTGCTCCTACAGATTTTTCTATTAATAAAAGTGTAGACCGTCTAAACTATTATTTGTACAATTATGAAGGGAAAGATCAGATCACAGACCTGTCACAAGTAAAGTCCGAAGTTTGGGAGGACCTTATCGGTATGTATGTGATGGAGGGTAAATACCGGTTGAACGATATTGCACAGATAGATACTACAGCAGTAAGTACGTATCCGGGACAGACCAACCTTACTTATGATAAAAGTTACAAGATGACTATGGGAGTCTGTTATGGGGATGCAAATGGAATTAAATATGCAGGTTATAGACAGATTATGTATGCCTATCAAGATTTTGGATATCCGCTATATGCTTATGTATCATCTTGTAACATAGAACCTCATAATGGTATCGTACACGTCATCAGGCTTGATCATTATCTTGGATTTAGTAGTTCGACTTTATATATGAAGGCGCTTGAAGCGGGTATTGATTATCCGGACAAGAACCGGATGATTGTTGGAAAAGAAGACGACGAAGAACACTTATTAAAAGAAAAGAATGATGAATAAAAGATATTGTGATAATTACAGAGGATGGTTGCATAAATCGATAGAGATGTTGTGTATGATTGCTTTGTCATTGGCTGTAGCCGGGTGCAATGCTGATGAAGAAGATTCTATCAAGGAAAATCCATATTCGGGCGGGCGTGAACCGTTGACTGTGAAACTGTTGTCGGAAACTCCTGAACCGGAGACTGCCGGACCTGGTACGAAGGT
>USSR01000139.1 GCA_900557355.1 uncultured Bacteroides sp. | reverse complement strand
ACTATATGGACCTTTATCAATATGTTCTGAAAAAGGCGGCAGGTCATAACTATAATTACCTTTTTGTCGATGAAGTACAAGAGATAGAGGAATTCCAACTCTGTTTGCGGAGTCTATTAAATGAAAATATATGCGACATCTACTGTACGGAGAGCAATGCCAAAATGCTTTCCGGTGAACTTGCGACTCATCTGGCTGGAAGATATATTGAGTTTCCGGTTCATTCACTCAGTTACGAAGAATTTTTGAGATTCAACCAACTGCAAGATTCTCCAGAAAGTTTAAGATTATATCTTATGTTTGGAGGAATGCCTTATATCCATAATTTAGCGATGGATATAAATGTTATATTTGAATATTTGAGGAATGTTTACTCTACTATTCTATTGAAAGATGTGGTTGCTCGTGAATCGATTAGGAACGTATCGTTTTTAGAGAATCTGGTAGGCTACTTAGTTGATAATACCGGCTCTCTTTTTTCCGCTCAAAATATCAGTAAATATCTGAAGTCCCAGCAAGTAAACATACCTACACAAACAATCCTGAACTACCTGAAGGCATTATGCAATAGTTTTTTTGTTTACAAGATACAACGGGCGGAAACTCAAAGCATGAAAATCTTTGAAATTGGAGAAAAATATTATTTTGAAGACTTGGGACTGCACAATGCTATACGTCATCACGATTTTCGGAGAGACATCAATAAATTGATAGAGAACGTGGTATGCATAGATTTATTAAGGTATGGCTATGAAGTATATGTCGGAAAGAATGGAAATAAGGAAATTGATTTTATAGCTTCCCAAAGAGATCATAAAATTTATATTCAAGTGGCATATATGCTCCTCGATGAAGCAGCCGTTCAGCGGGAGTTTGGTAATCTCTTGGAAATTCCGGACAATTATCCTAAATATGTAGTCACTATGGATGAAATGCAGAGCGGAGGAAATTATCAAGGAATCAAGCAAATTTCGCTGCGAAATTTCCTATTGGCGGAAGATAAGGAAAAATTATGATTTCTTGAAAAGGATATTCAGAAAATAAAAGAATATTCCTTGTTTCAGAAAAGAAGGTGAGCCGTTAAGTGCACCTTCTAAATAGGTCAATTAAAAAAATGAGAATAACAGCTAACAGCTGTTCGTCTTTCCACTTTATTTTATGAGACTTTAAAAGCACTTTCCATTTGACCCTTTGTTCTTTATTCAGATAATGTAGTACGCTACCTAATAAATGAATATTCACTTTTCCTTCTGTTTTCTGGTTATTTACTATACAGATGATACCTTCCTGAATGTTGTCAAATAAATACGCCCGCTTAGTATTTGGAATGTATTGAGTAGTAATCGGAAGCAAATATCCTATTACCGCCAAAAAAGAAATGAATGTTTTTTATCTGATTATTAATTTTTTATTACTTCTGTCCGATAAGCCTTTTTAATTAAGTTATAAAATTAGGACTGATTCCATCTGCAGGATTCAGCCCTTTCTAATTATTTTGTTGTTATCACACAAGCTTCAATAACCATGGGTGAAAGTATATATTTTATCGGACAGCAGTAGTTTACAATATCGATCTTTACCAGATAATCTTCCGTAGTCACTACGATCCCAAAAATCCATGCATTGTTCGTAGCATTGTAGAAAGTCGGTTGACTAACTTCCGTAACAGAATAAGGAGCAGAAGAGTTATAAGCTTTTGCAGCATCAGAAGCCGCAGCAGCCCATTTACCCATCAGCAAATTGGTACGGGCACAACCATTTCCACTGATATTTCAGCTTTATTAGCACGTGCAAAAGCACCAGTCAACAAAGTAATAGCCTCGTCCAGGTCTTCCATAATACGAGTACACAACTATATACTTTATTGTACCAAGACTTGGATATAATAAAGTATATAGTTACAATCAGGGATTAGTGGCTTAATAGTATTTCAACGAATGATACAAATCACTAGCTTGTTGTTTATTAGATGCAAAGGTGAAAAAAGTAGAAATGAAAAATACAGAGAAACAGTTTCTAAGTTCGTGTTAATACAAGATTTTCAGACTTTCTCCTGCCTGCCTAATGATATACATACCTTTTTCTGGTAATCTGAATATACATTTTCCACTGACAGATTCTTGCCAAGCTATTTTCATCCCAGTTACCGAATATATTTCTATTGGCTTACCTTCAGTAGAGGTATGCACAATAACATCTTGTCCAAAGCGATAAACTTTCAAAGAACTTCCGATGTTTTGAATATCCTCAATGGCATCCGGCAAATCACATTTTATTTGGAAATCATCAATATAGGCTTCAGCAGAAGCAACACCGACAATACGGAAACGCAAACAGCCCTGCATCGTAATCCGGTTCGTATAAGTTTCCATAACATTACTTGAAAGAAGTATATTTTCGCCATATACTTTCCATGACGCACCCTTGTCTTCAGAAACTTCTATTCGAACATTCTTCATTCCAAAAGCTCCGGATTTACATGCGAGAATACTGACAGATTTTACGCTACCGGTTATGTCAGTTTCCATCTCTATCTTTCCATTTTTAACACTTGCGACTCTACTTCCATTCCCCACACCGACTTCGGAAGTTGCATAAGTACGCGCATTGCTAAAAATCCACTTCCCGATAGTGCCATCCATTGTCTCCGAGGTCCATGTTTCTTTTTGAATATTCTCAAAATCCTCTACATAAGAAACATTTAAGGGGGGCTGTATGGTAAAAGAAATGATTCCATTGTCTTCTTTTATCCCGGTGATCTCCTTTTCTGTCGGGATTCCTGTCCAAGAACGTAATGAAGGCATTGTTTCGTCTGTCAGCTCTTTGACATTAAGAGACCCCGGAAATGCATTTCCGGCAGTTGCCGGTGCATTATTGTCCGCACATAATAATTCATAATACATGTGATCCGGGTTATTATTAACGGTATTCATGTTCCAAACAGACTCATTTGTCAGATCCACTCTGTATACCAGCATTCCGTGTCCCGGAAGATAAGCATCCCACTTTGTCTGCTGCCTGTTTTCAAGATAAAAGTACTCACCGGAAGATTGCGCCGGAAAGAAATAGGATTTATTGGATATATTCAAAGCCGGTAATTCATAATTTCCGGGACCTTCAATCTTTTCAGAAGTACCCCATCCTACCATATACCGTTCATATGCAGAATAAGAAGGAGGCGTCTTCGAATTATTCAGATAACTGCCGCTTGCCATTAGCGACCAGTCACCCGGATGTGGAGCTACTCCCCCGCTTTTTTCATAATCAGTATCGTAAAAATCCGGAAGTCCCAATACATGACTGAATTCATGACAAACCGTACCGATTCCATCCATTTCCGAATTCATTTCCCCTCCGGTCAGTTCGGTAGAGCAGGCATAACGGTTACAATATACCCCATCCAGCCTTACTGCCATGCTATTCAGAGCGTAAGCATGCGGCCATAGATACTTTTCATTATTACCCGCATAACTGGAAGCTGCACCGGCAAATATCACATAAATCATATCCACTGAATTGTCTCCATCTAAATCATAATCAGCGAAGTTAACAAACTGGTCAGCCTTCAGACAGGCATCCTTGACAAGTGCCTGTCCATTATTCGCCCCATCCGCATCTGTTTGCTTGTAATCAAGCGTCACAGGACCAACAATATCAAACTGAGGCTCGAATCCTCCCATAGATGAATCGTAAAAATAATCACGCACGCTTCCAGTCGCCCCATTGCCGGTATACTCTGTGTCATTTATCATTTTCCTAATTTCTACCGGATAGTCTGTTATAGAGAAGCTTCTATCTGAGAATTGTGCCAGAATGATAATCCCCCTGAATCCGGAACTGCTAATCTTGGATAGTAAACCTTGACGTACATACTGTTTCGCATTTGTCCTCGTGACAACGCGTTCCTTGGGTGCTGTCATATACTTCTCTATTCCTTCCAGATATCTATTTTCAGCTTCCTGACGCATGGCTTTATTATTAGCAATTACTTTGCCCGGAACAAGGCGACCGTCTCTTCTTTCAGCATATACGTAGAAGTTATTCGGATTCTTCAGAATCGTATACCCATCTAAAGTTGTGTTGAAATGATAAAATTCATCTCCATGCAACCGGATTGTCAGTTGCGTACCATCAGGCTGTGTCACCGTTGCCGGGGTTGGGTCGGCTATATTGGCATATCCTGCCTGCAAAAAAATGAAAAGAAAAAGTAGCGTCACGCATACATTTTTTCTATATGAACAATATATGTTTCTCATTATTTCTGAATTTAGAGTAAAAATACAAAATGAGGCAGGCAAATACTGCCTGCCTCATTTCTTCATATCTTTGCTTTATGGGCGTTACGCAATAGGTTCAAATAGAGCTGTTGCATCCACGTAATGGATGAGCAAAGTATATCCCTCAGCGCTATATTTATGCCGGATGCCAATATAAACAACTTTTCCGGCATACTTATCGTCTAAATCGAAAGTTACTTTCTGGCAAGTGGTTGCTTCGGAAACAGCAACTTCGGCAATGACATCGGCCGCATTTGCCTCCTCCACTGTTGTGATAGGCTCTAAAGAAGCGATCACTTGGTAAGAATCCCAATATTCGGCGTTGTTAATAGGGGGGGCTCCAAATGAAGCAGCTTTCACTGCTACTTGCGGTTTCATTCCATCGGTAAAGTCAGCTACAAATTCCAACAAGTTATCGGCATCGGTTACATCGCCGGTTTTATCAAAGATAGTATAACTCTCGGAACAAAATACATAAGCTGCATCTCCAAAAGGATTGGCATCCGTAGCCGGATCATAAAAGTTACCAGCTGTTTTGACCGGAGTCCATCCCCTATCCAGCATCGTGCCAAACTGAAAAGTTGCAAGAGTTTGAACACATGAAGTGGTCGTAAAGTCTTCCTTGAAAGTAAAACTGCGTTCCCAAGCCTTGCCGGTAGTGACTTGTTGTATCTCACCGTAACCTACCGCTTCCTTATTCATACTATAACTACGGAGATAGTAAGTGGTCTCCGCTTTCAATCCAGAAAAAGTAAGTTGCTGCAACTCTGCCTCATTGGACGCTGCAACCACGCGCGTAGCCTGCGTTATATTCAATTTACTTTGATCGTCGCTCAACAAAATGCCTTGTTGCAGAATGTCCAGTCCTAGAGCATTATCTGTTTTCATTGCAGCATATATTTCCGAACCATATTTAGTGGAAATATTGCTGAGAGATACTACCGGTGCTTTAGTTGAATCATATTCCCGGTGGGACAAAGAAGGAGTATTCTCGTCCTCGCAAGCAAAAAATAAAATTGCCGCCACCAATAAGAATAAATATTTAGACATATATTTCTTCATAACTGTTATATATTAAAATTATGTAATTATGGATTTTGGTCTTCTTCTGTTATCATATCGTTTTCTTGAAGCTCCGTTCTTGGTATCTGATAAATCAACAACCAGTCACCAGCCGAGACATTCTTTCTTCCGCCTACCCAGTGGTTACTTCCCTCATAATTACGGACAATGTCTTTCTTCAAGCGAAGATGATCAAAGAATGAGAAGCCTTCACCCCATAATTCCAAACGACGTTGAGTATAAACGTCATCTACTGTAACAGAAGATTTAGACCAACTAGGGTCACGGTTTACCATCAATTCTTTCAATACTGCAGCAGCTTCCCCATTCTTATTCTGATGAGCCAGTGCCTCCGCTTCAGTCAGGTAGGCTTCTGAAAGTCTCATGAATACATAGTCCGCTTCCCATCCTGTAACCTTCTTGAATTTGAAGTTGGTATATGCAGGGCATTTTATCGTAATATCAGTACTTTCAGGATTAACTACAGCATCCGGGCTCTTAAATTGCGCCAATCGTGCATCGGTAGGAGTAAAGCTTTCATATAATCTTGCATCTATTTTTCTGTACTGCCCTACGCTTCCACCATAACCGGCATCAAACGTACACATGAATGAGAAGAATGAAGCAAACATGGTTGTCGTTTCCGCTGTAATATCTGCCCCCCACATCCATTCTTTGTTATTTATATCGTTAAATCCGTCTCTGGCTACTTCAATGCTACTCATTAATTGTGCATTAGAGTTGATGCGTGCCTCATGAGCCATTGTTGCAGCATCGTTCCAGCGTTCCATAGCCAGATATACACGTGAAAGGAGTAATTGAGCCACTTCCTTATTGATAGCCGTTTTAGAAGTTCGTTGGAATCCGTCCAGCAAGCCAATAGCATCTGTAAGGTCTTTTTCTGATTGTGCATATACCTCTGCCACCGGAACACGATTCAAGCGGGACTCACCCTCGGCAGTCGTATAAATCAGAGGTACACCAGGTGCTGTTGCAGGATCACTCAATTGCGAGTAAGGTTGCTGGAACATATTAATAAGGTAGTAATAAGAAATACCTCTCAAAGCCAAAGCCTGTCCCTTTGCTGCTTTTACTTCAGTATTATCTACCCCTTCTGGTATTTTACTGATGATGTCATTGCATTTATTGATGATGGAATAGAAAAAGTTCCAATACCAATATGGGCGGACGTACTGTTCCGAACGGTAATCGAACATGTAATCATAGGTGAACCAACCGGATCCCTGTACATGGAAAGCCAGATCATTTGTCATCACGTCACCTACGTGCATGACACTCATCCAACCGAAATCGTTGTGTACAGTACGGCTGGAACCCTGCGTATTATACTGATTCAGATAGTTATACACACCGGCAAGCAAAGGGTTTACTATAATCATCAGCTTGTCGGGGTTTTTCTGTGCCAAGTCATCAATCTGGTCACCGGTAGCTACTACCGTAGGTTCCACTGTGATAAAATCTTCACCGCAAGAGCTAAAAGTCAAGGATGCGGCAAGAAGTGATATTGTTGTCAGTTTTAATAATTTCATAGTTTCTCATTTAAAAGTTCAAATTAAGTCCGAAAGAAATGGTTCTGATGGCTGAATATGCAGCAGCATTCATAGTACCATCCATATATTGTCTCGGGTCAAGACCTTGTCTTTTAGAAGTAAAATACAAGTTATCGCCGCTTGCGTAGATACGTAAAGACTGAATGCCGACTTTATTAAGCAATGCTTTGGGCAATGTATATCCTAGAGTCACATTCTTTAGGCTGAAACAGTCATTTTTCGTCAGGAAACGATCCGATGACTGATTTGCATATTGATAACCTTGCTGTACGCGAGGCACGTTTGAATTTGCATTTTCAGGTGTCCAACGATTGAAGATATCCGGTGACCAGTTTGTACCGGCATCACCGCCACCCATCAACGCCATATATCCCGAGTCCATAATATAGCCGCCACCCTGGAATGCAGTTGCAATACTCAGGTCGAAGCCGTAAGCCTCTACCGTAGTTGCGATACCACCATACAATGTAGGTATTGCGGATTTGTTTATCTGGTAACGAGTAGCTTTATTGGGATCATTTGTCGTATCAATTGTTGTATTTCCGGCCTCATCCGTTACATCCACATAATACAAAGCGTCACCGTTAGCCGGGTCTACGCCTGCATATTTATATGTATACCAATCATATAAGCTGCCACCCACTTTCCTCCAATAGTTGCCGGTATAATATCCATCCGGATCTTTGCCTTCCGCCAATTTAGTCACTTCATTCTTATATTTAGTGATATTAGCACTTACATTCCATTTAATATTATTGGTATTGATAATCTTAACTTCCACTTCTGCTTCAATACCAGAATTCTTCATAGACATGTCGTTCACAGCAATAATATTAGGCAAACCTGCAGAAGGAGGCATAGACTTGTAATACAACAGATCCTTAGTTTCCTTTATGAAGTACTCCACATTTCCGCTTACAATATCCCAGAAGCCGAATTCAATACCGGCATTGAAGTTATTGCTCTTTTCCCAAGTCAAATCTTTATTTCCGCGCCAGTCGTAAGTAATACCAATAGCACCATCTTGCGGAACTACGGTATATTGATCCAAGTAAGGAGTGTCGTTACCCAAAGCATCATTACCTTGTGTTCCGTAACTGGCTTTCAGCTTCAAGGTGTTTATAGCTTTGACATCCCGGAGGAAACTTTCTTCACTGATACGCCATGAAGCGCCTACTGACCAGAAATTACCCCAGCGGTTATCCGGATGGAAACGTGAAGATGCATCACGACGATAAGACCCTGTCAGATAATATCTGTCTTTATAGTCATACTGTATACGGCTAAAGAAACCCTCTAGACGATATTCGCTGGTATAAGAAGTCGCGTCTTTTAATGCGGCTCCATTGGAGAGTTCCGGATTGTCTGGAATCAGGAATTGCTCTTTCATAGCTTGCAGGTAAGTCTTTTTGTCTGCTTTGACTTCATGCCCCAACAGTACATCAAAACGATGGTCGCCAATCGTTTTTTCATAAGTAAGCAACTGGTTTGTGTTGAGTGCAAAGTAGCGTTGAGTGGTTCTGTAGCTACGTCCATTTACGTTTAGTGCATCTCCTCCGATCGGGGTTTGGAAGTCTACTCCTGTATATCCAAAATTATCAGCACTCAAGTTTAATGTGAACTTAAAATCTTTCAAGAACTTAACCTCGGCATAAGCCTTTGCGGATACGATATCATAAGTATATTCACGGATATCATTCATCAATTGTGCATAAGGATTAGCGTTAGCACCATAAGGACGTTCGTGTCCTTCTGTCACACCATAGTCATAAGCGGGAGCTCCTGTTGCATCCAAAATCGGTTGCCCTGTTCTGTCATATCTGTAAATAGGATAAATTGGGGCTATATTTTGTCCAAAGTAGAACAAAGACGAATAGTTGGAACCACCTACATTCGGAGAGTTTGTATTGGTTTGAGCATACGCCATATTAAAGCCTGTTTTCAGCCAGTCATTTACCTGATGGTCTAATTTCAGACGTCCTGTATATCTTTTAAAGTTTGAGTTACGAAGGTAAGAATTATCATCCAAGAAATTCAGCGATGCATAGAAAGATGTTTTCTCCGTACCGCCTTTGATAGATAAGTTATACTCTTGGCGCAGACCATTCTTGAATGGGTCTTCCTGCCAGTCTTCATTATACAGCAACTGCGCATTCGGGTTTAAATAGCCGCTTACCGGGTCAATTAACAAAGCATTGTCTACATTATAGGCATTGTATCCTCCTAATGTGGGAACCAAGTTTTGTGAGGCATTGATAGCAGCTTCAGCACTACTCATTCCTCCGATGTTCATATTTGCGTTTTTCAGCGCTTCCCAGAACATTTCATAATATTCGCCTGCATTACGTATTGTTTTGTAAGCTTTTACTCCCCTAGAGTTGGCCCCCCATTTTGCATCTAAGCTAACCGCGGTTTTACCATTAGTACCTTTCTTGGTAGTGATCATGACAACTCCATTTGCACCACGAGCACCATATAAAGAGTTTGCAGCAGCATCTTTCAACACCGTCATTGATTCAATATCCGCATTGTTGATAGAATTTAAAGAGCCTTCATAAGGCACACCGTCTACGATAATCAACGGGCTGCGACCGGCACTAATAGATCCAATACCACGAACAGATATCGTAGCCGCACTACCAGGCTGTCCGGTAGAAGAAGTTATTTGCACACCGGCAACGGCACCTTCCAATGCCTTTGACACATTTGAGTTCTGTTGTTTTTCTAATCTATCAGCCTTTACTGTAGACGCAGAGCCTGTAAAAGAGGATTTCTTGGCTGTACCGTATGCCACTACAACAACTTCGTCAAGTATTTCACTATCAGCCTTTAAAATAACTTTCAGATCAGGCTTAATTGCCACTTCCTGCGTTTGCATACCAATATATGAGATTTGTAGCGTTTTCGCAGGACTTGGTTTTGCTTACAACGCTGATAAACAGGTGTATAAATATAAACAAAGAACTTGCACATGAATGAAATAGATTTGTAATACACTAATTTTCAGTCATATAAAACATAATATATTTATTTGTATCTACCATAATTCTTCCATTTTCAACAGATAATCCATTTATTATCAGCACATTAATGCTTAATTAAGAATCTAAATGAACTACGGAATAGAGACTCTACAGCTTATCCAATAAACTTATGTAAACAAATACATACCAATTAACTATGATCTCATGAAACTGTCATATTAATAAAAACGCTTTGCATGATATATACAGTTTTCCCAAAAGTGTCGAGGCACAGCCTACATAAGATTTTATAGTGTAATTTTGCCTACACGCTTACACCAACCTCTGTATCTCCCAGTTGATCAGATCCACAATTGTGGTTGCATGAAACAAAGTAATATAGATGTAAGGTACATTGTATAAAACGAATAAGAAAAGGGGGGATTATGTTAACATAAGATGCTGCTACCCGGTAATAGCATTATGTAAATATAAAGAATACTAAGAAAGGAAACAGAGGAAATAAGAGAAATAGAACAAAAAAATAAGATGCTTGGCAAATAGATTTGCAAGGAAAGGTGTAAACCATTTATCCAATATTCCAGTAGCTACATGATAAGCGGTTACACCTTAAACTTTAATAGAATTTACTTTCCTTTTTTGCGATGAACCGACGAATGATTTTTCTCCAAGTCACTTATTATTGTCGCATCCATTACATTCGTGTATATTTGTGTGGTTTTCACGCTCTTATGTCCCAAAAGCTTCTGCACAGTTGTGATATTGACACCATTATAAATTAATAATGTAGCATTGGTATGTCGAGCAGTATGAAATGACACCTTTTTAGCCAATCCTGCTAACCGGGCAATTATTATTAGTTCCTTGTTCACATTTGAGTTATCCCTTAAATGGAAAAAGTCTTGTAGGTTTGCCTGATATTTATTCAAAATTAGAATTCCTTTTCCACTAAAAAGTAAATATAATGGTAATCGAACTTCAGTACCGGTTTTAATAGATTTATATATCAACCATGTCTCCTGATGCATCTCTACAATGTTATCAGGCTTCATATTTACAAAATCAGAATATCGCATACCAGCATAGCAACAGAACAAAAATGCATCTAATGTTTTCTGGTATTTCGTATAGCGTCCTGTCAATTGCAAGGTCTCTAACTTTTCCAATTCTTCCGGAGACAAATGCGTATGGCCGTTTTCTACAGTTTTAATTTTATATTTTCTGAAGGCATATTTTTGTATATCCATATATTCTTTATTAATGGCTACATTAATATGGCGTTTCAAGTGTTTCATGTGTTTGGCTATCGTATTGGTGTGATATCCTTTTGACTGCAGGAAGTATTCGAAAGAGGATACAAATTCAAAAGTTAGATCTGAAAATGTTACGTTTTTCTTAAATTCTTGTAAAAGAGCAAGCGTAGACAAATGATTGCGTTTAGTACTCTCTTTTAAGCCAGAAGTCATTACCTCTTGCTTAAAAAAAGGAATAAACGAAGATTTATCTTCCTGTTCTTGCTTTTCAGAAAGTACATCTTTTAGAACATCCAAATTAATAGCTTTACCCTGTTGCCAGAGTTCAAGTTCACGCTTTTCTATCGTTGCGACAAATTCATAAATTAATCGATTTAAAGCGTCTGCATTAGGGTGGTTTTTAACTAGTAGTTTCTTTGCATCCCATTGGTCGGGTCTCAAGTAGACTTTTGTCGAAAAATACTTCTTTTTCCTGTTTAGATAGGCCTCTACCTGTACCAGAGCCATACCTTTCTTGTTAAGGCTCTTTTTCCTGTTGTACACCAAACTGTAAATAATCTTGTTCATCATTAGTTGTTTTAGTTAATACTATGAACAAATAAGACGAGATAATGTGCTATAGAAGAACTAAATAAGGCTTAATATCTGCAAAACTATGCCTCAAAAGAGTTTTTGCTATTTTGTATTTCCTTTATAAAAAAGGTAAATCTACGTAAATTGGCTTTCAATTTTATTCCTTCAACATGCATTATTAACACTTTTTGTTTAAAAGAGAAGGGGTGTATTAAGGAATAACAGTAAAAAAGGGGCTTCATAGTGATAGCATTTAAATAGTCATTTAGACTTTTTTAGTGCAAAAAAGCTGCTGTTAAGCATAAAAACAAGCATTCAGTTAACAAATTGATAGATTTACAAGGTTTTTTCAACAAAATAATTGTT